>DASZZA010000059.1:0-5742 GCA_035545135.1 Lacipirellulaceae bacterium
ACCTCGCGGACGCGCGGCGCTACTTCCGTGAGCGAGCGGAACACGACGAGCACATCGCCGGGACGAGTTGGACTCGTGGAGTGCGGGGTGGTAAGCAGTGCTTTGACGCGGCGGGCGATTTGGACGATTTCGTCCTGAGCGCTGGCGGCTTCGACGATTTCGACTTGCGAGAGCGAATCGAGAGCATCCGCTGTGGGCGCTGCCACTCGCGTCGGGTTACGGAAGATTTGTTGTGCGATATAGTTTATCGCGGGCGACGGTAATGGGCGGCAGGCAAGCTGCCGCATCTCGAGGTCTGGAAAGTAGTGATGCAATTCGGAAAGTGTGGCTGCCGTTTTGGCGAATAGGTCGGGGCGGTGTAACACCTCGCTGATACGACCCGGCCGATCGTTGGCAATGGAACTGTCGGCGGGCAGTGAGATGAGAAGCTGCTTCGATCGGCGCGAGAGGGCCTGTAGCAACTCAATTTCTGAACCAGTCAAGTCGCTAAAGCCGTCGGCGACGACGAGTTCGACGTTTTCGAATCGACGGCACGTGTTCTGCGCGAGTGCTTCGCGGGCGGCCATGTGGGAGCCTTCGGCGTCGATGAGGTTGTGGGTCGCCAGCAGGGCTTCGTACTCGGTGTAAAGGTGCGCCAATTCCTGGTGCGGTTGCTCCCCGAGGCGACGCGAGATCATGCTCGCATAGGTATCGGGACGGATGTCGCGGCGCTTGAGCTCTGAGATATGATCGGCCAGCAACTCGATGAAGCCCGGACGGGCGGCCGATTCGGCGAAGTAGGAGAGCTTGTTGTCGCGTAAACTTTTGGCGACGACACGGCGGAAAAGGTCTCGACTCTGGGCGGAATCGATTGGATTGAGCCGAATGTTTGTGGCGTTAAGGATTTGTCGCGTCAGGTCGGCAAACGTAAGAACGCCGGGACTGAGCGCGGCAGTCAGACCCATACGCACAAGTTGATCGCGAATTGTAGCCGCCGTGCGGCCGTTGGGTGCGAGCCAGAACGCGGCGCCGAGCCGTTCCGCCGAGGCCGTTTCCAGCGCAGCGTGATAAGTTCGCAATAATTCGCTCGTTTTACCCGAACGAACCGGGCCGACGAGAACGATAACTTGTGCAGCCACAGGCCGATGAAGCTCGGAGCAAGGAGCGGGGAGCAGGGGGGGATGAATGTCCCCAACAAGTGATTCTGGCCCTAAGCGGTCGGGCGTCAAGGAGTACACATAGGCGTCGGGTGGCAGGTCTCAGCTGTCAGAAATAGCATGGAGCGCGTGGGGGACGGGGGGAGTTGACACGATGATTGACAGCACTCGGCCATTTGGAATACACTCGTGGTATAAAGCGATTGCAGTTGAGGACTTGGACAAACTTGTCGCGCGTCGCTGGCGGGTGGAATACTGCCCGAACCGGACGCTCTGGATATTTGGTTTCATCTCATTTCGTTTCATTCTTTTTTAAGGAGGTCGGTTATGGATGCAAAGCGAGGTCCGGGGCGAGGTGCGCCCGGGGTGCGGGCACTTGCGGCCCGCCCATTCGACGGCTTTACGCTCGTCGAGCTGCTGGTCGTGATCGCGATCATCGGCATCTTGGTAGCATTATTGCTACCTGCAATTCAGGCCGCGCGGGAAGCGGCCCGGCGTAATTCGTGCATTAACAACGAGAAGCAATTGGTGACTGCGCTGCAGAATCACCACGATACTCGGCACTACTTCCCAATGGCTTCGACGGCGCCGCTCGTGCCGTCGAGTGGAACGATTCCAAAATACGGAGCGGTCGGCAAGGGTTCGCCCGACATGCCGCCGTGGACACAATGGAACCGTGGTCAGGACGGCGACGGCTACAGTTGGATCGTCATGCTGCTGCCGTTCATGGAAGAGAACACGCTGTACGACAAGATCTCGCAATCCTCCACGACAAATCGTTACGGGCATTTTCAGGATGCGGCCTGGGGGAAGGATGCGGCAGGAGCGACTTTGAATCCAGGTCAGGCCGCAGCCAACCCCGGCAATCCGTATGTTTTTGCCACCGTGATTCCGGCACTCATTTGTCCGAGTTTCCCAGGTGAGAACGACCATGCGGTCACCGACTTGGGCACTATAACCGCCAACAACGGCACCGCGAAGGTGGCCACGGGGAATTACATCGCGATGTCGGCCACGCACTACAGTCCCAGCTCAAGCGGTCATCTGGAAAGCGGCCTGCCGACATCGAAAGGCGCGACGAGTTCCAAGAATTGCGCAGCGGGCACTGCCTACTGCGGCAACGGCGCGATGCCGTTTCCCGGTGTCGTCGGCGGCAAGGTGCAAAAAATCGGTCTTGGCATGCAGTCGCTGTCGGATGGCTCCTCGCATATCCCGATGATCGCCGAAAGCCGCGAAGAGACTTACTCCTCGTGGTATAGCGGATTGGCATCGTACGGTGTGGCAGCCTGGCCGAACTCGGCTCACGATCCTCCCCAGGGGTCGGATCCGGCAGGCAGCAGTAACGGTCAGAGCTTTTGGATTTGCAGCGGGACGTGCGACTCGTCGCTCAATAAGGGCGATCCGAAGTCGTCCGACACGAAGCTGTATTATCAGAACACGAATCCGCACGGCAACGCTCGGATCTGGGGTCCGAGCAGTCGGCACCCAGGCGTCGTCATTCACGGATTTGGCGATGCTCACGTCGAATCGGTCAACGATACCATTGACCCGTCGACGTACATTCAAATGATCACGCGCAGTGGTCGCGAGGTCATTAACACGCAACAGTAGCGCTAGCGCTATGTACCGATAGACCTGGCCGCCGCGGCCATGCGAAATGGCCGCGGCGGTTTTCATTTGGTTGTCAGGCATCACGTTCGATTCATCGGATGCGCCGCGCTTGACGTCTTACTCAGCGCGCGAGTGATTGGTACAATCGTCTTCTACGCACGCCGCCGTGGCGGAATTGGCAGACGCGCATGGTTCAGGTCCATGTCCACGCAAGTGGGTGGGGGTTCAACTCCCTCCGGCGGCAGTAAGAGCTTCTACCAAAACGGCCGGGGAATGCCCCAATTTTGCGGAGTCTTCGGAGCAAAATGGGACTGTCCCCCTCTCCGAAGCCATTTTGTTAGAAGCGCTAAGGGAGAAATTGCAATGCAGATTGAAAATTGCAGATTGAAAATTGCGCCGCCCGACCGTCCGATGTTGCAATTTGCATTTTGCAACTTGCAATTTGCAATCCGAATTTGCGCATTGTGCTGCATCATCTTGTGCACGGCGGTGGCGGACAATCTGCGCGCCGCACAACGGCCGAACATCTTGTTCATCATGAGCGATGATCACGGCTATCAAGCGATTAGCGCTTACGATGGAAGCCGGAATCAGACGCCCAATATCGACCGGATCGCAAAGGAAGGAATGCGGTTCGACCGGTGCTACGTGACCAATTCGCTATGCGGGCCGAGCCGCGCGTGCATTCTCACCGGCAAGTACAGCCACAAAAACGGGTTCTACAATAACAAACCCGGCACGCGGTTTGATGGCAGCCAGGCAACGTTCCCGAAGCTGCTGCGGTCGGCCGGGTATCAGACGGCCATTGTAGGCAAGTGGCACCTCGTCACGGATCCGACCGGGTTCGACTATTGGGATATCCTGCCGGGGCAGGGGCAGTACTATCGGCCGGAGTTTATTTCGGTCAAGGGCCGGCGGAGCATGCCCGGTTACGTAACGGACGTGATTGCCGACCTCGCACTGGATTGGCTTAAGAATAAGCGCGATCCGAATCGTCCGTTTCTGTTGATGGTTCACAACAAGGCGCCGCACCGCACCTGGGAGCCGGCGCCGCAGAAGCTCACGGACCTCGCGGACGACAAGATTCCTGAGCCAGCGACACTGTTCGATAATTACGATCACCGCGGCACCGCGGCACATCGGGCGGCGTTGCGCGTCAACCAAATGAGCCCGCAGAGCGACTTGAAGATGTGGGATTCGTCGAGTTGGGCGCGGAAGTTTTTGTTCAACCGCATGAGCGACGATCAAAAGGCGGCGTGGGAGAAGTACGTCGACCCGCGTCGGGCGGAATACGAAGCAGCCGATCCATTGGGCAAGGATCGCACGCGGTGGTTTTATCAGCTCTTTATGAAAGACTATTTGCGGTGCATCGAATCGGTGGACGACAATGTCGGTAAGTTGCTCAAGTATCTCGACGACAGCGGGCTGGCAAAGAACACAATCGTGGTTTACACCAGCGATCAGGGTGTTTATCTGGGCGAACATGGCTGGTTCGATAAGCGCTTCATGTACGAGCAATCGTTGCGGACGCCGTTGTTGGTACGCTGGCCGGGCGTCGTGAAGCCGGGGAGCATAGAGAAGAAGGAAATTGTCTCGAACATCGATTTTGCGCCGACGTTCTTGCAAGCCGCCGGGGCAAGCGTGCCAAAGGAGATGCAAGGCCGGAGCTTTGTGCCGATTCTGCGAGGCGAGCATCCGAGCGATTGGCGGAAGACGTTTTACTATCACTTTTACGAAGACAACGATGCCGATCATCATGTCGCCAAGCACGAGGGGGTGACGAACGGCAATGCCAAGTTGATCCACTTCTATACCCTCGACGAATGGGAACTGTACGACTTGGAAAAGGATCCACACGAATTGAATAGCGTGTACGGCAAGCCCGAATATGCCGCGACGCAAGCGACGTTGAAATCGGAATTGCAACGGCTGCGGAAAGAGTTGCAGGTGCCGCCGAACAAGCCGTAGGAAATCGATGAGGGATGAGAGATGAAAGATTTCCTTCATCCCTCATCCTTCATCCCTCCGCCTGCCTTTGCCTCGGGCGCATGGTTGAAATAGACTTAGGATGTGATGAAGCCATGCTATCCGCCGAAGACTGGCAAGCGAGCGCTGGTAACCGGGATAACGGGCCAGGACGGGTCCTACCTGGCGGAACTGCTGCTGTCGAAGGGCTACGAAGTCTTCGGCATGGTGCGGCGGAGTAGCTCGTTCAACACCGGGCGAATCGATCATATCTACCAGGATCCGCACGAGGCGGATGTACGTTTGCGGCTAGTGTACGGCGACCTGGCCGACGGATCGTCGCTCGACCAATTGGTGAAAACGATCCGGCCCGATGAAATCTACAATTTAGGCGCGCAATCGCACGTTCGGGTGAGCTTCGACATTCCCGAGTACACGTCGGAGATTACGGGACTCGGTTGCATTCGGTTGTTGGAAGCCATTCGCGAACGCGAATTGATCTGCCGTTTTTTTCAGGCATCGTCCTCGGAAATGTATGGAAAAGCGGTCGAAACGCCGCAGACGGAACGGACACCCTTTCATCCGCGCAGCCCGTACGCCTGTGCGAAGGTGTTCGCGTTCGATGCGACGCGAAATTACCGCGAGTCGTACGGCATATTTGCCGTCAACGGGATCATGTTCAACCACGAATCGCCACGACGCGGAGAGACATTTGTCACGCGAAAGATTACCCGAGCGGTAGCCCGCATCCGCGCCGGGCTACAGGATTGCCTCTACCTGGGCAACTTGGCGCCCCGGCGCGATTGGGGCTATGCGGCCGACTACGTTGACGCAATGTGGCGAATGATGCAGGCCGAGACGCCGGACGATTACGTGATCGCGACGGGCGAATCGCACTCAGTGCGAGAGTTTTGCGAGCTGGCGTTCAAGCTGGGCGGAATTCCGATCACATGGTGCGGCAAGGGCATGGAAGAGGTTGGTGTCGACGACTCGGGGCGAATACTCGTGCGCGTCGACCCGAGGTACTTCC
>DASZZA010000060.1:0-3445 GCA_035545135.1 Lacipirellulaceae bacterium
GACGAGTTGCGCGCCCGAATGTGGGTAAACGCCAGTCGCACCGATGTCCAGATCGGCATTCGTGTTGTTTTGCCGCGGTCGCTCGACCCACAGCGCCGCGGGCAGGCCACCGCGATCGTTCGTGGGACAGTCTACGATCGCCCGGGCCAGTGGCAAGTGCTGAATATTTCCGACGTCTCGCGGCTTCTCGCTGACCAGGTTCGAGTGTTGAGAACGATGCCGGGAGCCTCGATTGATTCGCACGAGGCATTTGTCGACGCCGTGGTGTTGATCGTTCCTGGCAATCAAAGCGCGGTCGAAGTGGGCACCGACGACTTACAGGTCGATGGCGTGCTGCTTTCCGCGGAGGCGGGCGCGGTTCACCCGTACGGAGAAACTCTGGCTGCCGCGCGACTTAAGACTCCCATGATTTCGCGCCGAGCAAATTCGATTGTCGGAGCGGCAGTCCTCAATCCTGGCATGGGCCCTGTATCGGCAACGAACGATGCCACGGTACGCCTCGACGGCGCCACACTCCTTGTCGATGGCAAGCCATTTCTACCGCGGGTCATCCAATGGAACGGCGAAACGATGCAGTTCCTGTCGGGTTGTGGCTTCAATGTGATCCAGTTGCCAACTGCTCCTACTGCCGAGCAGGTTGCCGACGCCGAACGATTTGGCCTCTGGTTTCTATCCACGCCGCCGCATCCGGAAGCCATTGCTCGTCAAGGCGCAGGCAGACCCGGCGACCGGGTGCTCGCATGGCAATTGCAAGACGACGCTCTCGAAGTCGATCCAAATTATGCATCGCGCTGGGCCGAACTTGTGCGGGAGAAGGATGCCATCTTTGGGCGGCCCGTAGTGATTGCTCCCCAATCGCGCTGGGCCACCATCAGCGATACGGCCGACATTCTCGTTGCACGGCACCCGAGAAGTGGACTGCTCTCTCCGACCGAATTTCAAACTTGGTTCACCGCGTGTGCACAAAAGTCGAAGCCAGGCACGCCCCTCTGGGTGAGCCTGACCACACAATGCGACGACTCAACTCGCCGGCAGCTTAACGCACTTACGCATGTCGCTTGTCCGTATCCCTGCGTCGATGCCCGTCGGCTCGAGACATCCGCACTGGTTGCCTGCGCTAACGGCGCTCGCGGCTTTGTGTTTCAGTCTGCTTCCTTGTTGAGCGACACCGATGAATACGCGCGGCAACGGGCGACCACGTTGCGGCTCATCAACCGGCGTTTGCAATTGATCGAGCCCTGGCTCGCAAGCGGAAAGGTCATTGAGCGGGTCGGTTCGTCCGATGGCTCACACACCGGCATCGTGCTGTATGTCGACCGAGCCCGGTTGCTGATCCCGATTCCGAACGGCGGTGCGCCTCAATTCAACCCGGCGGCCGGTGCTGCGCGGTCGAACGACGGTGTCACATTCGTGGTGCCCGGCGTTCCGGAAACGTGCCAGGTATTTTACCTGTCGCCGGCCGCCATGCGGATTCTGGAATCGGAGCGTGTCGCCGGCGGAACCAAGGTGACGCTGCCCCGCGGCGAGGACGGTTTCATTTTGATCACCGAAGATCCAACGGTCATCCAAAGCCTACGTCAACGGATCGCTCGCGATGGCACTGCGACCGTCCAACTGGAGCGTGACTTAGCGGCGGCACAAGCGCGCGAGTTGACGTACGCCGGCCAAAAGTTGGCACAGCTAGGATATAATTCCGCGCTTTCGATGCAGGAGGTGGCTTCGGCAAACCAGCAGATTGCGCAAGTAGACTCATTGCTCGCCGGCGGCCAGGTCGAGCGGGCGCACAGCATCGCAACAACAGCCCGGCAGCAACTTGAGCGAACCGTTGACGAGCAGCAACGGCTTGTAGCACCCTCGGCAGCATTCGATAGCAATCCGCTGGCCTTGTACTTCGGAACGCTTCCGGAGTTTGCCGCCTTGCAGCGCGCGTTCGGGACGGTGAGCGCTGGCGACAACCTGCTCCTCGGCGGAGACTTCGAAGACCTCGCACAGATGACGAAGTCCGGCTGGCAAAATGTAACAAACCCCGTCCCGGGTGTTCAGGCATCTGCCCAGCTTTCCGCCGTTGAACCGCAGCATGGCACTTATTGCCTGGTATTAAGCGCCACTGCAGCGGCTGTTACTGAACGACCGAGCATCCTGAGCAATCTGATATGGGTTGTTTCACCGCCAATGCCCGTCGACCAGAATCAAATCGTCGAAATCACAGGTTGGGTCGAGATCAATCAATCCTTCGCCAGCGGTGACGGCCTTGTCATCGTCGACTCGCTGGGTGGTCCGTCGCTCTCGCTCGTCATTAATCAAACGACGGGTTGGCAGCCGTTTCGAATCATTCGGGCCGCACCCGAGCCGGCGAAGTTCCACATCACGTTCGCACTGGCGGGGCTTGGAACGGCCAAAGTCGATGCCGTAATGGTCCGAACGCTCGCCGAGCCAATTGCCCGACGTTTGCCGCCCGCCGCCCCGCCCATGCGATAATACCCACTCAAATACTTTGGCAACAAGCAGTAGGAAGACGCCAGAAAAATTAGCGACGCCGATTTCCCCGCGCTCACAAGGTGGCCAATACCGTCGGTCGACTACACGCCACGCTCATGTCAGCTACTTCCCAAAAACTTCGTGACGACGCCGAACGAATTTGGCGCGCGGGCGTTGCCGCGGTAATACCAAGTCGCTTAGTCCCCAACCACGTACGCGTTGACGGCCACTGGTTGGCCGTGGGCGATGAACGGATTGATTTGCAATCGGTCAACCGCATTGCAATTGTCGGCGCCGGAAAGGCCGCTGGAGCCATGACCGTGGCGCTGGAAGCCACGTTGGGTGGCCGCGTTCTCGACGAACAGCGAGTTAGTGGTTGGGTCAATGTTCCATCCGACTGCGTCGTGCCAACCCAACGAGTTCATTTGAACGCGGCGCGCCCACCCGGGTCGAACGAGCCGGCGCCGGAAGGCGTTGTGGGCGCCCAGCGAATCCTCGAGATCGTTTCCTCGCTCCGACCGAACGACATTTGTTTCTGTGTCCTGACGGGTGGCGGTTCCGCGCTCCTGCCCGCGCCCGTGCCCCAGATAACATTGGCAGACAAAATTGCCGTAACGCGGCTGCTTAGCGCAGCGGGTGCCAATATCGTACAACTTAACACCGTCCGCCGGCAGCTCAGCCTGGTCAAAGGCGGTGGCTTGGCTCGTGCGTGCCGTGCCGGCCGACTCATAACGCTCGTGATTTCAGACGTGCTCGGCGATCGGCTCGATCTCATTGCCTCCGGACCCACCGTCCCAAACGAATCGACCCCGGCCGACGCGCTGCGCGTGCTCGACGATCTCAAGCTAACAAGTGAGCCATCGATCGCGACGGTCGTTCACTACTTGCGACATCGCGATATCCAACCGGCCGCTGACAGCGAACGACACACATCCTCGGTCGCCACTCACATAATCCTTGCAAATAA
>DASZZA010000061.1:0-7786 GCA_035545135.1 Lacipirellulaceae bacterium
CGCGCAGCGCCAACTTGATGCGGTGCGCGCTACCAAGACGAATCGTTCCGTTCGCGATCCGACGCCGATCGATTCCTATCGCCTTAGCGCCGAAGAACGCGAGCTGGAGCAAAAGCTGGAGAACTCGCGCCGCGAATTGAAATTGCTTCAGCACGAGCGCGATCAACTGGTCGTTACCAGTCCGATCGACGGCCGCGTACTTACTTGGGACATCGGACACGAGCTGCTAGCCCGCCCGGTCGAGCGAGGCGAAGTGTTGGTCACGGTAGCCGATCTTTCGGCCGATTGGCAACTTGAACTCGATGTACCTGATGATCGCATCGGTTACGTCCTAAACGCCCAGCGCGCTATCAAGCCAGATCTGCCGGTCCGATTCCAGCTTAGCTCCGAAGAGCGGGCGGAACACAATGGCAAGATTATCGAAGTGTGTCAGACGGCTAACGTGTCGCAGGACAAGACGACGCGATCCAAGCCAACCATTATCACCAAGGTCGCGTTCGATACACCTGAAGTGATCAAATCCGTGGGTGCTGATTTGCAGCCTGGTGTTTCGGTGCGTGCCGACATCGCCTGCGGCCGCAAGCCGCTCGGGTACGTTTGGTTCCACGATATTCGGGATGCGGCTGTCCAATGGTGGCGATATTGAGAGGTGCCGGGGACGTTCCCATTTTGCGGTAAGTACCATCGGCTCGATGGCCGCGGAGCAAAATGGAGTTGTCCCCCTCTCCAAACGGTATGTCAGATGTCTAATCGAATCTTAATTTGGCTGTGCGTCTGCGTAGCCGCGGCCGTTGCAGCACCTCGTATCACCTCGGCAGCTGGTGAAAAGGATTCAACCGCTCCCGCGGCCAGTGAGTCGCTGAAAACGGGCATTCAAGTTCAGTCGGTCGTGCTTCGGTTACTGGAAGAGGCGGAAGTTCCCGCGCAGGAGGCCGGCGTCATCACGGGCGTTGCCGTCGTCGAAGGTCAGAATGTGAAGCAGGGTCAATCACTCGCTCAAATCGACGACCAGGTCGCTCGGCTGGCGGTCGACGCGGCCAAGGCGAAGTACGACATCGCTCGGGCAAAGGCCACGAACGACGTCCGTATCCGTTTCGCCCAAAAGGAAACGGATGTTTCGGAAGCCGAGCTGCGGCGGAGCACGGAATCGATTGAGCACTTCCCCAATAGCGTGTCCCAATCGCAACTCGACGTCGAGCAACTCACCGTGCAAAAGAACCGACTGGAAGCCGAGCAAGCCCGCCACGAGCAGGAAATCGCCACCCTGGAAATGAAGCAACAGCAGGCAGAGCTGAACGCGGCCCAGGCACAAATTATGCGGCGGCGAATTGTCGCGCCGTTCGACGGCGTCATCGTGCAGATATATGCCCGCAAGGGTGAATGGGCCGAGCCAGGGCAAAAAGCGCTGCGCATCGTCAATGTCGATCGACTCAAAGCCGAGGGATTTATCCGTGCCGAAGATGCCACCAAAGACCTGGTTGGCCGCAACGTCAAACTTGTCGTGGAACCAGGGGGAGCACAACACACGTTTGGCGGGAAGATCGTATTTGTTAGTCCCGAGGTCGACCCCATTACGAGCCAAGTGCGCATCTGGGCAGATATCGACAATCACGATGGGCCACTGAGACCTGGTCAGCCGGCGCATATGGTTATTAGTCAGTAGTCTGTTGTTCGTTGGCCGCATTGCGACCGTTTCGGATTGCTTCCTAACAACGGACCGCTGACAGCGGACGACGGGCATCCTCATTAAACCTATGTCTCAACCGCTGGCCTCCATAGATCGACCGCTCGGTTTGCGGCTACGGGCCGATCTCTTGGCCACGGCCGTCGAGTCACCCGACTTTACGACGTGGGTTGTCTACGACCCGCTGACGCTCGAGCATTTTCAGTTCTCGGCAGAGGAATACGCGCTAATGGACTGGATACGCGAGCCGATAACGATTGCGGAACTGCGGCGCCGGTTCAATCGCAAGTTCTCGCCGCAAATAATCACGCCGCAAATCATCTGGGACTTTTTGAGTCGACTGCACACGTCGGGGCTGCTCGTCAGCGATTCGGCCGGGCAAGGCCCGGAGTTATTGTTGCGGCGCGACCGTGAGCGGCTTCGACAATGGGCATTCTCCTGGACTTCGATCCTGGGAATTCGTTTCCGCGGCTTCGACCCCGATCGGTTTCTGACCGCCTGTCACGATGAGTGCCGCTGGCTTTTTTCGCCCGTCACGCTCTTCGGTGCGGTGGCACTCGTGCTTTACGGACTCTCGCTCTTCGTCGGGCACTTCGGCGATTTTCGCAGTCGACTGCCTGAGCTAAGTGCGCTGGTCGATCCGCGAAACTTGCCATGGCTGCTGCTCGCGATTGGCGGCGTGAAAGTGCTTCACGAATTCGGCCATGCGATGACGAGCAAACATTTCGGCGGCGAGGTCCACGAAATGGGCTTCATGTTGCTGGTGTTTTCGCCTTGCCTGTATTGCGACGTCAGCGACGCCTGGCGAATGCCGAGCAAGTGGCGACGCATCGCCGTTTCAGCCGCTGGTATCCTCGTCGAGTTAGTGCTCGCCTCCTTGGCCACAATCGTATGGTGGTACGCGCAGCCCGGCGTCGTTCGGCTCGTAGCGCTCAACATCATGATTGTTTGCACGTTCAACACGCTACTCATTAACGGCAATCCGTTGATGCGCTACGACGGTTACTACATTCTCTCCGACCTCGTCGACACGCCCAACTTATGGCAGCGATCGCGGGAAGTTTTACAGCGACTCACTTGCGACTGGCTACTCGCCAGCGGCGACGGTGATGCCCAACCGGACGACCCACTCATACCAGCCCGCAAACGCCCGTGGCTCGCTGCGTACGCGGTGTGCTCCAAAGCGTATATGATCGTCATCTGCGTGGCGATTGTGTGGCGGTTAATACAAGCCCTCTACCCCTATCATTTGCAGAACCTGGCTATTGCGGTTGGCGCCATGGTAGTGGGTAGCGCGCTCATTGCGCCGATCACGGGCGCAGTAGATTTGGTCCGCAATCCGATCCGCCGCGCCGAGTTTCGGGGTGGCCGGTTGGCGCTCGTGGCGGCATGCGGCCTGGCGATCCTCGTCGCCGTGCTGGCAATTCCCGTAGATTACCACGTGCAGGCGCCGCTCGTCTTGATGCCGGATGATGCGGCGCGCGTGTATGCCGTGGTGGGTGGAACAATAATCGACATCGTGCCGGCTGGTAGTAACGTGAAGCGCGGTCAAGTAATCGGGAAACTTCGAAACACTGAGTCCGATTTCGAGGTCACTCGCTTGGAAGGTGAAGTAAAACTGCGACAACTTCATGTCGAACACCTGGAACGACTTCGCGGAATCGATCCGAAAGCGAATGACGAATTGCCCACCGCACGCAGCGCGCTCGCTGACAGCCAACGCCGTCTGCAGGAGCGCCGCGACGAAGCAAAACGGCTAACGCTCGTTGCCCCGGCCGATGGCGTTGTAATGCCGGCGCCGCGAGTGAATTCACCCTCTCCGCTCCGGGAAGGGGCTAGGGGAGAGGCGCGACTGCCCGAGTGGAGTGGCTCGCTGCTCGATCCAAAGTCCCTGGGGGCACATGTGGAACCGGGCACGCTGGTTTGCCTCGTGGGCGACCCCCAGCGGCTCAACGCCGTGCTCCTTGTAAACGACACCGACATCAAGCGGATCCGCCCCGGTCAAAAAGTGGATCTTTGCATCGATGAACTGCCGGGCCAGGTGATCGGCGGTGAAGTTGTCGAAGTCGCAACGCACGAGATTGGAAACCGCGACACCGCAAAACCTAACGAAGCCGATCTTTCTCCTTTGCTGACCGGACTCATTGCTCCGGGACATACCGAGCCGCTGTACAAGGTACGAGTGGCGTTCGGTCAAGGGTCGAGAGTCGAGAGTCGAGAGCTGGAGAAGGATCGAGGATCCAGGAGCGAGGAGCGAAATGGTGTTGCCTCTGAAAACTCGCCGCCCGCGCCTGGCCCCTCGCGCCTCCTCATCGGCGGACGGGGTGAGGCGAAAATCACCGCGGAGCGCATCCGGCTTGGCCAGCGTATCTTTCGTTATCTGGCCCAAACGTTCCGACTGCCGTTGTAGCCCAGGCTGTGCCTGACACGTAATGCGGTCAGAAGATAGCCCACCGGCGGCCAATACCCGGCGAGCGCACCGGCGAGAAAGGTCGCCGAAAGTGTCGGAGTATTGGACGTGTCTCTTTTATTGATAAGGATCCGCAGTCCGATGGCCGCGACCGCCAGAATCGATCAGCCGATTGGGCCGCTTCATCAGTCCTGGCCCGTGATTAACGGGCGCTAGCGCCCAGCGGCTGATTCTGCGCGCGATCCCAAATCCAAATCCGATCAGCCGCGACGCGCAAGCGTCCGGTTATTTCGTGATGCGTCATACTACCGTCAGCCTGGGGCTAGCGCCCCGCGGCTGAATGGGGAGGGCAAAAACATTACGGAAATGCCGCAACCATGCCGACCCAGAAGCCGCCGTATGCTGTGGCGGCCAGCGGGTCGCAGGAGGGCCACAGCCAGCGCCAAGGGTTGCAGTCGCCTGGGCGGTAGTGGCCCAGCGTGTAGACGCAGTCGCCCGGGCATTCGGCAACCATGCAGTAAGGCAGCACCGGAATCGTGCCGAAGAAGTGGAACGCCGAGGCCGCCGGTTGCAGGCAGCAATCGCAGCCGTAGCCGTATCGCTCCAGGTTAGCCTCTTCAAAGTAGAGCGGCTGATGGCAGAAACACGTGGCGTCCCATTGGTAGCAGAACAGGGGCCAGCACCGTCGCCCCGCGCACTGGCCTGCGTCCTGGTTGATTTGCTCCCAGCATGCTGTTGCCAAGTCGGTCGGCATCTTGCCGGCTGGCTGCGAGATGTTGATGCCTAGCTGGTTGAGCGGTTTGTTCGGAACCGCAGCGCACGGGTTTTTGGCCGCCTCGATTGGGCTCGTGTTCGCCTCGGAGGGTTTGTTTTGGTCATCACCGAATGGCGATTGGTCATTGGGTTGATAAAGGGCTGGTCGCACGTCCGCCGGCTGATCGTGTGACGGAACGTCGGCGACCGTTATCTCGGGTGCGGGTGCTACCGCCCGTGTCTGTGGCATTGCGAACGTTAACGGTTCGGTCGCTCCGTTGGCCAGGGGATCAACGACTTCGCCGCGCGCTGATGAATATGTGAGGACGATTCCTGCTATCACGCTAATAGCGGTCATCGGCCGAATGGCAACGAAGGGCAGCAACCGATGGACAAGCGATTTTGAATCGTGGGCACACATGGCGAGACTCCGCTTTTTAGACGAGAGGCGGACAAAGAGCATCCAGCAATCAGTGGTTTCGGCACTTATCCGCCGCGTGTTGAGGTCCGCTCCTTCAACGCGAAAATCTCGCGGCGAATTGTGAGTGCCGAAGCTATCAACGGTCGCCGGCCGCAGCAGTCGCAAAGTTGCCGCAACTGTCGGCCGCATTTGGAGATACGGCAGGACAGAATGTTTGACAGGGGCCCCCGCTGGTCGTGATAATAGATGTGCTGCGAATCGGACCTGCGTGGACCGATTGCGGCCGGTGGCCGCCTGCACGAGCCATTCGGAACTTGGCTCGGGATACCGCGCGATCTGACGTTCTCATCGGAGCTCGCCCCTATGCGACTGTCGTGGCTTACCGCACTGAGGCCGGGCCAGCTTCGCAATCCACTTCGTGGCGTTGGACGCCGCCGTCGCGGTCCGAAGACGGTGCCTTTGCGCGTCCGGCAACTTGAACGCCGGCGCGTTCTGGATGGTGCGATTCAAAGCGCGGTCGTCAGCACTTTGCTCACCGACGTCGGCCAATCTTCACAGACGGCAAATTCCAATCCTTCTCCGGCGACCGGCTCGCAATCGAACGTTCAAGCGCCGTCGGCCAACAGTGCGAGTGGCAACACCGCATACAGTGCCGCAATTGCGCAAGGCTCCATTCTGAATATTCCGCCGGTGCTTGTGGTTGCCACCGATCAGACCTCGCACGAGGGACAGCTTCTTGATCTTAGTGGAACCGGCGGCGCACCTCCGCTCGGCCTTTTCGTCGATCCTGATCTTGGAGATTCGCACACAGCCACGGTCAACTGGGGCGATAGCCTCGCGATCGAAAATGCCACCATCATCGGCGGAGTAGGAGCCGGTGCGCTCGGCGGAACCCACACCTATGCCGACGACGGCGTCTATACCGTCACCGTCAAAGTATTCGACAACAACGGCGGCAGTGATACAAAGTCGTTCAACGTCATGGTCCAGAACGTGCCGCCTGTGCTCGTTACCGCGCCCGATCAGACGGTCGCCGAAGGACACCTACTCGATCTTAGCGGTACGGGCGGTGCGCCGCCGCTGGGATTGTTCGTCGATCCCGGCCTGCTCGATACGCACACGGCCACGGTCAATTGGGGCGATGGCAGCACGACGGAAAATGCTACCATCATCCCAGGCGTCGGAGCCGGCGCGCTTGGCGGGACGCACAAGTATGCCGAAGACGGTACCTATACCGTCACCGTCAAAGTAATGGACAACGACGGCGGCAGCGACACACGTACGTTCGACGTTACCGTGAAGGACGTGACTCCTGGCGTAGCACTAAACCCCGTGCCGGATATTAACGAAAATGGCATTGTCACGCTTACCGGCACATACACCGATCCCGGTATCCAGGACTCGCAAACTCTCACAGTTCATTGGGACGACCCGAACAAAAGCAGCGCGTCGACATTCGCCATTGGGGCTATCCAGAATTCGGCCGGCATGTCCACGCTCAGCGTCGGCCAGTTGTTCAACTCGTCGACCGACAGCGCCGTACTGACGATCACTTCCATCAACTCGAGCACGGGCGACGTTGGCTTCTCCGTCCAACATCGGTATCTCGATGATGGCTTGGCGCCGGGAAACGGTACAATTAGCGATACCAGTACGGTCATGGTCACTGTCAAGGACGACGACGGACAAACCGGCAGCAGTACGACGATGGTCACGGTCAGCAATGTGACACCAAGCGTCGTGCTCAATGCGGTTTCGGATATTAACGAGAACGGCTTCGCCACGCTCCTCGGCAGCTTCACCGATATCGGCTTGCTGGACGCACATACGCTCATCATAAACTGGGCCGACCCGAACAACGCCTCGGCGTCGACATTCACGATTAGCGCGATCGAGAATGCGGCCGAAATGGCCACGCTTCATGTCGGCGACACATTCGCCTCGTCGACCGACAGCGTGGTCCTCAAGATCACGTCGATCGATACCCTCACCGGACAGGTTGGTTTCACGTCGCAACATCAGTATTTGGACGATGGCCTCGCGCCCGGCAATGGAACAGTCAGCGATATCAGCACGATCGGGGTCAGTGTGACCGACGATGATACGCAGGCCGGCAGCAATACGACGATGGTCGCCATCCACAACGTCGCACCGAGCATTGTTGTCGGTCCCGTGTCGGACATCAACGAAAACGGCGTGGCCACGCTCACCGGCAACTACACCGACATCGGCCTCTTAGATGCTCACACGCTCACCATCAATTGGGACGATCCGAATAACGCGTCGGCCTCGACGTTCACGATTAACGCCGTTGAAAACGCGGCCGGGACGGCCACGCTTCACTTCGGCGACACGTTTAGTTCGTCAACCGACAATGCTGTCCTAACGATCGAATCGATCAATAGCGCAACAGGCGAGGTGGGCTTCTCCGTCAAGCACCAATATCTCGACGACGGTCTTGCGCCCGGTAATAACACGACGAGCGACACAAGCACGATCAGCGCGACGGTCGCCGACG
>DASZZA010000062.1:0-3175 GCA_035545135.1 Lacipirellulaceae bacterium
CGCGAAGCGTTGAAGATGGCGCTCAAAGGCATCGAGGTTAAGGATCCCGGGATTATCTGATGCGGCAGCGCCTTGTAATCTGTTTTCTTCTGCCGTGTCTTTTGGTGGCGTGGCTGCTGTTGCCAACGGCTCGCGCGCAGCAGGCGCGCGGCGCTCAGAAAGCTGCCCGGGCGCCCGCCCAGGCTCCCGGTGCCGCGGCTGCGAACCAGCCCGCAGCTCCGACGGTGCCACCCCCGAAACTCGACAAATGGAACGATGCGCATTCCAACGCGATGCGCCAATTCCGCAAGGGCTTTATCTCATGGCCCAAGTTAGTTGCCATTCTGTTGCTAATTCTCATTTGGGTGAAATCGGCCGATTGGGTGAATCGCGACTCTCAGATATTCGACCAGGGCTACGGCAAATGGAATCCAATCATGCTGTTTCCGTTCCTGGCGATCCTTCTTGTTTTCACCTTTCCGGTACTGGTTGGCGTCTCCAATTTCTGGCTCGCGTTCGGGCTGTTGTCGGTTTGTTATCTGGCGACTTTCGTGCCATACGTAATCACGCGCAATAAAGCGGTCGAGCTTCATCAAAAGGTATTCACGTCCGATTGGTTCCGCTACGAGGTAGCTCACCTCGCCAACAAATTCGGAATGAAGATGGAGGCCGAGCGCAAGGCGGAATACGAAAAAGGAGCGCCAGTCGATTTGATGGCAATCGGAGCCGCCGAAGAACGCGAAAATCAGGCGAACCTTATCACGGCCCGCCAATCGCCAGGTTATCTGCTCGTTAAAGACCTCATTGCCGAGATGGTCGATCGCCGCAGCGACCGGGCAATCCTCGACTACACACAGCAATCAGTCGTTTGCCGCCAGCATATCGACGGCGTCTGGCACAACAGCGAGGCCCGCGATCGTGAGTCGGGTGACGTGATGCTGGCCGTGATGAAGACTCTGGCGAACCTCAACGCGACGGAACGACGCAAAATGCAAGAGGGCAAATTTGCCGCTAAATACAAAGAACACTCGTTCATGTGCCCCATTACGAGCCAGGGCGTCACATCGGGTGAACGCGTCGTGCTGCAGTTGCTGGGCGGTTTTCAGCAGACGTTCAAAAAATATGACGATCTCGGAATGCGCTCCAAGCTCGCCGAGCAATGGGCCGCCTTGATGTCATGTGACAAGGGCATGCTCGTCATAGCCGGTGTCCCCGAGGGTGGGTTGACCACTCTTACCGATGTTTCCCTCATCGAAACCGATCGTCTTTTGCGCGATTTTGTGGCGGTCGAAGAAATCCATCATCGCGAACGAGAGATCGAAAACATCGATGTGACGACGTACGACGAATCGAAAGGCGAATCGGCGGCCAGTGTCTTACCGAGCCTGATCCGGAAATATCCCAATGTATACGTCGTCCGAGACTTGAGCGACACGGAAGCAGCAAAGCTGCTGTTTAACGAAGTGCGAGACGACGATCGGCTCTTGATCACCAACGTGCACGCGAAAAGTGCTCCCGAAGCCCTGTTACGCATGTTGCAGCTCAAAGTACCGCACCGCGAATTTGCCTCGATTGTCACCGCCGTCCTCTGCACGCGCCTGATTCGCAAACTGTGCGACGCCTGCAAGGTCGGTTACTCGCCGACGCCCGACCTGCTGAAAAAGCTCGGCATTCCAAAGGGCAAAGTGGAAGCCCTGTACCGCAGCCCCAAACCTGAAGAAATTGAAAAGCCGTGCAAAGTGTGTGGTGGTTTGGGCTTTAAGGATCGCACCGCCATTTTCGAGCTTTTTGAGGTGGATGACCAAACGCGGGAGATCCTGTTGAAAAAGCCGCAGCTCGATTTGGTAAAAAAGTCGGCTCGGGCTGCCGGCATGCGGCCATTTCAAGAGGAAGGCTTGCTGCTGGTGGCCAAGGGGGTCACCTCGCTTGCCGAACTGCAACGCGTACTAAAAGAATAAGGGTGTCCCCAGTCAGTTGTCCGTGGCCAGTAGTCGACTGTTTCCTGCCAAGGCTGTGATGACTGACATGCCTGGATGCGACATTTTGACAACGAACAACTAGCAACTGGCAAAGAACTATCATGTATTGGGCCGTATACGCAATCGTACTTTTCGCCGGCTGGGCAATGATGGTCCGCGAAGGTTTGTGGAGCAACACACTCAATCTGCTAAATATCATCATCAGTGGCTTGGTGGCGTTTGCCTTCTATTCGCCGATTGTGGCCTACCTCGACGAGGACGTCACCAACGGCCAACACACTTACTGGCTCGATTTCGCCGTCATTTGGGCGCTGTATGCTGTGGCGATGGTCGTCATGCGGACTCTTATGGGAGCAGCATCGAAAACGCGACTGCGGTTTAAGAACCCGATCGATCCAGTCGGGGGCCCGCTTATGGGGTTCATTGCTGCCTGGATACTGGCAGCATTCACGCTCGCGACACTTCACGTTGCCCCCATGGGCAAAGAAGCCTTTAGCGGTAAACTGGTTTATAGTAACGTCGATTCGGCTTCGTTTATCACTCAGCCCGATGCCACGTGGTTGAAGTTTATCCAAGCCATGTCGAAGCCCTCGGCGATGGGCGCCGAATCGGTAGACCACTTTGGCGCAAATCCGTTCCTGAAGATTTACACCGATCGTCGTGAAAAGTTCGACAAAGCGGACGGATTGATTGTGAAGCGAGGGGCGTGAAGTAAGAGGCGTGGGCGGCACCCACCGAGCAAAGAAACGATGGTGGGCAGTGCCCACCCTACGAATCAGAAATAAATGGCAACAGGCACATCACCCACCGTATCAACACCGGTGTTTCACGCGGATGATCCGGAACAAGCGACCGGATATCGAACGCTGAGCGTCCTGGCGATTATTAGCTTGATGTTTGGACTTGCATCGCCTCTCGCTTTCGGCGGGCCCCTACTGAAGGGTATCCCGCTCTTCGGCATCGCTGTTTCCCTGTTGGCCCTCCGGCGCATTGCGGTGAGCGGCGGCGTATTGGCGGGCCGTTGGATCGCCATTGTAGGACTCGTATTGTGTGTCGCGTGCGGAATCGCTCCTTTCAGCCGGGATCTCGTGCAACACTCCATTCGTACGAGCCAGACGGAAAAGTTCGGCCGAAATTGGATCGCTTTGCTCACTTCGGGAAAGGCGAAACAGGCCTTTCATCTAACGATCGACGGCAATCGTCCCGTGCCAAAACCG
>DASZZA010000063.1:0-2869 GCA_035545135.1 Lacipirellulaceae bacterium
CGGGCTGATCTCGGCCTCACCACGGACTGTCGCCTGGTGATATCCCTCAATAGCTTCCGGCCGAACGATGGACTGGAAACAGTCGTGGATGCCTTGGCCCTTTTGCCGGACAATGTCCACCTCGCGGTCTTGGGAACGCCAGCGCGCGGCACTGCCGCGGATATATTGCTTCAGCGAGCCGCATCCGCAGGAACGCGGGCGCGTCTTCATTTTCCGCCATTGCAAATGCCGTCACGCCTTGTGGGTTACCTCGCTGGAGCGGATATGGGGGTGGTGGCGCTTCGCCCACTCACGGCGAACCTTCGAGTCGCCTTGCCCAACCGGCTTTTCGAGCTCATCGCGGCGGGTGTGCCCGTTGCGACATCCCGGACGACAGATATTGCGGCGCTAGTGACCCGGTTCAGGGCGGGATGTGTTTATGATGAAGACGACCCGCATGCTGCTGCCGCAGCCATCGCGGACATCCTAGACCATTCCGAACGATATCGAGAGGCGGTCGCCAATGCGATGCGCGATCTGAATTGGAATCAGGAAGGTCTCCACTATCTTCGCGCTATCGAGGATCTGGCGGGAGTTGGTACCGCCGGGTCTTGAGGCAACCGATGCTGCAGCAGCTGCTAGAGTCCCGCCTGCTCCCGAATCGCCATGACCACCAGTTGGCCGATTCCAAATGTCAGCAAGGCGATGACAAATACGGTCAGGACACCACGGATGCGTTCGGGTTCCGTTGATTCCTGAGGCAGATTGGGGCTGACGAAGTCTAGGACATAGGAGTGCTGACTGGCCGCATCTGCACGGGCCAGATCCAGAAACTGGAGTGTTTGACCGTATTCCTTCTGGTTCAGCTCCTCCTCGGCCTTCAAGGTTTCGAACTGAGAAACCAAGGATGCATAGGTCTCTCCAGATTTTCCGGCGAGATCCTCGCGAGCCTTGGCGAGTTGGTCTTCCAGACCTCTTATCTTCGCCGTGACGGCCTGTATCCTCGGGCTGTTGGGCCGCAAATCGGCCAGCATGGCCTGGAGATTTGCGCGTTCTTCGGCGATCGACTGGATCAAGGCCGTCGCGACATCGCCGATGCCACCCGCTGCGTGAATGGGGTCGATTTCGCTGTGCTCGGTTCGATAAGCCGTTAGACGTCCTTGCACATCGAGCAGTTTCGCCTTCGCCCTCTCCACCAAAGATTCGGCAAACGCGATCGTATCCATCTGGCGTTCTGACAGCAGGGTGTTGAGGCGCTCCGAGCTTATCTGCACAATGGCATTCAGAATGTCCTGCGCATCTTGTGGAGTGAAGCTCTCGACGCGAACGGTGAGGATCGGATTGGTGGGCTCGCCGATCACTTGGACGCGATCAAGGAAATAATCGTAGGCTTCCTCCTGAGACGCCGTCGGCTTAAGGCGCGAGAAATAGTCCGCCTTGTCGGTGTCATATCGTTTTCGAAAGCCGATCCTCTGATCCAGCTTATTCATGATCTCCATGGACTGGATGTAATTGTAGAGTATCAGTGTCCCAGGTGCGCTGATTGAGCCCGCACCCACCATTCCTTTACCGTCGCCCGAGCTGTTGGAATCCACATTGACCACGAATTGCGCCTCGGACACATAGCGATCGGACGCAACCAATCCGTAATATACAGCCGCGACGATGGTAGGACAGACGACGACGATCAAGAACGCCTGTCGGGTGCGACGACGGCGCTGCAACAGGCGCGTTCGGTAAAGATTCGCGCTCCCCGGCGTGAAAGCCTGGCTGGCGTCACCTGGCAGGACTGCTCTGGGGGGGGTACTTGGTCGCGCCGCGACTCGCGTGCCGACGACTTCCCTTGACGAGCCGGATGCTCCCCGGAAGCGCTTGGGCAATAGACTTTTCGCGATCGATGAAAGGATCACTGCCGGTATCCGTGGCAATAGAAGTTGATGGCATCCTCGAGATTGGCAAATGGCACCAAATACCCATCATAGAGTACCATACCGATATCACAATACTGGCGGATGGTTTGCGGATTGTGCGACACCATTAGCAGGCCTGACCGGCCTCGTCGTTCCTCGAAGGCCTTGAGGCACTTGTCTCTGAACCATTGGTCCCCGGCAGATGTGGCCTCGTCGATCAGATAGCAGTCGAAATCAATGGCAAAGCTGATCCCAAAGTTCAGTCGGGACCGCATGCCGGAACTGTAGGTGAGGACCGGCTCGTCATAATACGGACCCAGTTCTGAGAACTCCTCCACGAACGCGTCGACGCTTCCCTCATCTGCGCCGTTGAGGCTGGCCACGAATCGCGCATTCTGCCGCCCGCTCATGGTCGGGCTAGCGCCTCCAGACAAGCCAAGGGGCCATGATACGGAGGCTGTCCGAACCACCTGGCCGCTGTCCGGCGCCTCTACCCCGCTGATCATCTTGAGCAGGGTGGACTTTCCGGCCCCGTTGCGGCCGAGCACAGCAACACCGCGATCGGTCGGTATCGACAATGAAGTCGGATACAAGATGATCCGAGCGCCTGCAGCGGTGGGATACTCCTTTGTAACCTCGATGAGGTGAATCATGCTTCAACATGCCGCCGGAAGACGCGGTCGCTGAGAAGGAGAAGGAAAAGTCCAGGAACGGTGAAGAGCAAGGGGTAGGTCCAATTCACGTACACGGCTTGATAGGACATGAAGAACCCGTCGCGCACGAACTCCACGTAGTGGAAGAGAGGATTGAACAGGATGTACTGCCGAAGCTGTGGCGGCAATTGATCCGCGTAGAAGAAGGCGCCGGATAGGAAAAACATGGCTCGGTTGAGGCTTCTACCGATGAAGATCGCCGAGTGCCAGCGCAACGACAGGACGCCGATCAATCCACCGATCACGGCCGCAAGCGCACTGATGCCG
>DASZZA010000064.1:0-16873 GCA_035545135.1 Lacipirellulaceae bacterium
ATCATTTCACCACGGCCGTTGCGCATTTCGAGGTGCCGGATGTCGTCTGGTGTAGCGCGGAATTTTGCCTCCGCTTGAGCGCGCACCTGATATACGCGGCCAAACTTATTGAAGTCGTTGACATAGGTAGAACCCAGATACGCCTGCATCGTGGAGAACACGTCACTAAGCGACATATTCAAAAGCTTTACCTTGGCGCGATCGATATCAACATAGATTTGCGGCACACCCGGCCGATAAGTCGTATTGAGGCCGCTGAGGCCGGACTGGCTGCGCGCGTCCTCGACGATTGAAGTGACGACTTGCGAGAGCACGTTGCGGCCGACATCGCCGCGGTCTTGCACTTCCATTTCGAAGCCGCCCCGCACGCCGAGACCGCGAATCGATGGCGGGGCAAACGGGAACACGACCGCCTCCTGAATCTTTCCGAATTGCGCGCCGAGTTTTTTGATCATGGCATCCAGCGTTAGCCCCTTGGGGAGTCGCTTACTCCAAGGGGTAAACGTTACGAACAGAGTCCCCATGTTGGGCGCGGAGCTTCGATCTAAGATTGACAAGCCGCCGATCGTGATCCAGTTGGCGACGCCATCGGTTTTGGCGAGAATATCGTCGATCTTTTTCATTACCGCCCGGGCACGGTCCTGTGACGCGGCATCGGGAAGTTGTACGCCGACAAAAACGTAGCCCTGATCCTCAGTGGGCAGAAAGCCGGTTGGTACATGCTGGTACCACCAACCCGCGAATACGACCAAACCGACGAACAAGAGCATCATGATAGCCGCATGCCGGACCACAACCCGCACGCAACTCGAATAGAGTGATTCCGTGGCACCATACAATCGATCAAAACCTCGGGTGAAAAAGTTCTTGTTCTTTTCTTCCTGTTTGGGACGTAGCCACAGCGCGCACTGGGCCGGCTTGAGCGTCACGGCGTTGATCGCACTGATCAGGGCGGTGGCGGCGATGGTCAAGGCAAATTGTTGATACAGTTGGCCCGTAATGCCTGCGAGAAAGGCGCTCGGCAAGAACACGCTCATCAATACCAGCGTGATGCCGATAATCGGGCCGAGCACTTCGCTCATTGCCTGGATGGTGGCCTGTTTGGGCGCCATGCCCTCCTCGATGTGGTGTGTCGCGTTTTCGACCACGACGATCGCGTCATCGACGACAATTCCAATCGCGAGCACGAGGCCGAATAGTGTGAGAATATTGATACTGAAGCCGAGAAGCCACATGGCGAAGAAGGCGCCGATGATCGTCACGGGCACGGTCGTGGCCGGCACCAGCAGGGCGCGCCAGTCTTCGAGAAATAAGAGGATCACGAGCAGCACAAGCACGCCCGCCTCGATGAGCGTTTCATACACGGCATTGATCGACTCATGGACGAATTCCGTGGTGTCGAGCGGGAATTCGTAAGTCATAACCTTGGGGAATGTTTTGGCATGATTTTTCATTGCGGCTCGCACTTCGCGGGCCACATCGAGCGCGTTGCTGCCGGGCAATTGGTAAATGCCGATGTTCGCCGTGGGCTGGCCCTTTTTGAGATTGTATTGATCGTATGTTTGCGCACCCAACTCGATGCGCGCTACGTCTTTGAGCCGGGTTATTCTCGTGCGGTCTTGTGCGCGCACGATAATGTTCTCGAATTGGCTGACATCGCTGAGCCGACCAAGCGTCGTTACGGTGTACTGAAACGCAAGGGGATGTTTGGGGTCGGTGGGTGGCTGGCCGACCTGGCCTGCGGCAACTTGCACGTTTTGCTCGCGCAACGCAGCGACGACGTCTTCGGTCGTAAGGTTGCGAGCCTTAAGTTTTTCCGCATCGAGCCAGATGCGCATGCTGTAGTTGGCCGTGCCGAACACGGTCACGTCACCGACGCCATTCAATCGGCTCAATTCATCGCGCAAATGGAGTGTGGCATAGTTGGCCAGGAACAACGTGTCGTATTGGTTATTGGGAGAGCCGAGCGAAATGACCAAGATGATGTTTGTCGACTGTTTCTTGACGGTCACGCCTTGTCGGCGAACTTCTTCCGGGAGCAGCGGCTCAGCAATCGCGACGCGGTTTTGCACCAGGACCTGAGCCGCATCGAGGTTGGTGCCGATTTCGAACGTGATCGTGAGCGAGTAGCCACCGTCGCTGGACGACGTGGACTGCATATACAGCATGTTCTCGACGCCATTCACCTGCTGCTCGATGGGCGATGCAACAGTGTTGGCAACGACATCGGCATTTGCACCGGGGTAATTCGTCTCGACGCGCACCGTCGGTGGCGTGATATTCGGGTATTGCTCCACCGGCAGCCGCCAGACGGAAATAGCGCCGAGCAGAATCGTCACCAGCGCGATGACGTTGGCAAAAATCGGTCGCTCGATGAAAAACCGGGAAATCATTGCCGGAAAACTTTGTGCCCGTTGCGCGAGGCGAAGGGGCAGGGAGGGTTTACTTCAAATGCCGGACTATGTTCGACGGCGCAGTAAGTCTATTTCTTCTGTACGTTTACGGGCGGCTGAGTGGGTGGCGCCGGCTTTTCGGTTGCCGGCTCGCGTTTCTCTTCCGCCTTTTCGCCGGATTTACGCGGTGGGGATTCGTTTTTGGGAGCCGCTTGTTCCTTGGACGTCGGCTCCGCTTGGGTAGGTGGTTTTTTTGCAGGGACGGGTTTCGCGGGGGCGCCCTTCGCGCCAATATTCGATGATTCTTTCTTGTTCGCTTGAGACTTTGCGGGCGCTGTGGGCTTTGCGGCGGCAGCCGCCTTCTTTCCTGTCTCGGACTTTCCGGCCGCAGACTCACTCATTGTCGATTGCTCTGGGTTCACTTTTCCCCCGGGCCTCGCACGTTGCAGTCCGTTGACAATCACCCAATCGTTGGTCGTTACTCCTTGCTCAATTACTCGCATCGTATCGACGTGAATTCCCAGTTTCACGGGCCGGTATTCCACGACGTTCTTCGCGTTGACGATGAGCAGATAATCGCCGCGTTGGTCGGTTCCAATTGCCCGTTCATCGACGAGCACTTGCGGACGCGGCTGGCCAACGGAAGCCTGAAGGCGCACAAACATGCCTGGTAGCAATTGCCACCCTGGATTGGGGAAGATGGCGCGGCGGCGCGCAGTGCCGGTTTGCGGATCGATGCCCAGCTCCCGGAAGTCGAGATGCCCGATGTGCGGGAATCCCTCCTCGTTGGCAAGGCCAAGTCGAAGCTCCGGCGGCTTGATGTCGGGATTCGGCAGCTCGTTCTGCCGCAGCATCTTCATGAATCGCAGCAGGTCGTTCTCGCTCACATCAAAATAAGCATAGATGGGATTGATCGACTGAATCGTAGCCAGCGGCGTCACCTCGGCCTGAACCAGGTTGCCAACATCGACTAGATGCCGGCCAATTCGGCCGTCGATCGGCGCGGTAATATGGGTATATCCCAGGTCAAGCTCGGCTTTTTTTACGGCCGCTTCTGCGGTCGCGACGTCGGCTTTCGACGTAGCGACTTGAGCGGCTTGAATATCCAAGTCCTCCTGCGTCACGGTACCGCTTGGCACCAGCGGGGCCATTCGCCGGTATTGACTTTCGGCGAGAGCCTGCGAGGCAATCGCCTTTTGCAGGGCAGCCTTTGCCGAGTCGAGTGCGATCTTATAGGGCGCCTGCTCGATAACGAACAGCAGGTCGCCAGCTTTCACGTTCGAGCCATCCGTAAACAGAACTTGCTCGAGATATCCGTTCACACGCGCGCGAAGGTCGACGGTAATCGTCGGCTCGGTCGTCCCGACGAACTCGATGGTGTCGGCAACGGCCTTCTCGATTGGATGCGCCACCGTAACGGCCGGCGGTGGGGGCGGCACGAATTTATTAGCGGGGCCACAGCCGGCAATGGCCGCCAGAAACACAAAAAGAATTGCACAGCAGCTAATCAGACCTGCAACGGAAAAGCCTGCACTTTTGCGGCAAATTGCGATGCGACAGCAAAAACTGTCGGGCCCACGTCGTTTCGGCGTGTTCATACGATTACCTCTGTCCGCGGCGCGGCGAGGCAATCCGGCCCGCCCAAGCCAACTCGGCGTCGTCTCAATTGTAGGTCAAACTATCCGGGTGAGAAACTCGGCACCGGTCGCCCCGCGGCTCATGAACCCAGCCATTTGTAAGTCGAAACGGCAACGATTGTGGAGTCGACGCAAGCCGAATCTATTATGATTGCGAATCGAGCGCATTCCGAGGCCCTAAAATAGTTTGACGGAGCCAATGGTGGGCCGTAAGCTGAACCGAGAAATTCAACGCGGGTTTTCCCCCACTTGGTTCGCGCTCGGACTACTCCAGATCAGGACGACTCGCGATGACATCTTCTCGGCGCCAGTACGGAGTATTTCAACACACGATTCGCGTGATTCTCGCGGCTGCGGTAGCCGCTGTGCCATCCACACCCGCGATGGCGCAAACGAATGCGGCCGCTATGGCGGTCCAGCGGCAGGTTGAGGGTTTGCAACGCCCGCAGGGTGAGGAAAGCCCGCGCGCGGTTCCCCGCGAGCAGCCGCCGGGGCCGGGTCAGCCGGTTTCCAGTGAGCCGCCTGCGGGGATGATCGATACCCGGTACGTGCTGCCGAGCGCGTCGATAGTCGTTGATTTGCGACCGGCGCTGATTCTCTCGTCGCCGCTCGGCCAGTTGCTGCCGACCGAATTGGTGAACGCCTTTACGGGATTCGATCCGGCGGAGATGGAGGAAGTCGTTGCGTTTGTCGATACGTCCAAAGCTCCTTTGCTCGGATATGGGGTAACATTCAAATTCAAGAATCCAATCCGGGCATCGTCGATTCCCGTTGATCGACGGACTTACGTGCAACTCGCCGAGCTTGGTGGCAAGAAGTATCTGCAAAGTACTGTGCCAATGATGTACAGCTTGTACGGACCCAACAATCACACGTTGGTTGCGGCGACCGACCCGGAGCTGCGTCAATTAGTCGATACTGCCAGTCGGCCAAAAACAGGACCGATGATGGATCGACTGCATGAGATGCAAGCGAGCAGCGATTTGTACATTGCCGTCGACGTGGCCGCGCTGCGGCCAATGCTTTCGATGTTGGTTCCACAGAATCCTGCCAATGCTCCGCCGCAAGCGAAGCAGCTTTTGGAAGCGGCCGGGCTGATCTCGGCCATCGAATTGACGGTTAACTTGTCTAACCCCGGTCCGACGTCGTTGGTTCTTCAGTGCAATGATGACGCATCGACACAGAAACTCGAAACGATGATCCACGGGTTGGAGCAGAAGGAGGAGAACGCTAATCCGATAGTGCCGCCGGGCTCGGAGTCTCCTCTTTCGCAGGCTGTGAAACGCTACATGGACCGACTTCGGCAACCGTTCCAGCCGCAGCGGAATGGGACCAGCATCAAATTTGTCGTCGATGAACAAAGTCCGGGCCAAAAGCAGTTGGTGTCTTCGATGGTTGTACTTGCCGCGTCATACGCGGCAACGTTGCCTGTTTTGAAGCGATGGCAGCATGCCGGCGTACCGAATCAAGCGATTCAAAACCCGGGCGGAGAAGCTGGGCCCGGCGGTGTGCCTGCCGCGCCGGCGGGCGATCCGTCCAAGTAATTGCTGCGACGGAACGCGAATGAATCGGGGGGCTACTTACGACTTATCTTAGGAGCGCCACCGTATCCACCGGGAGGTCATTATGTCTGTTCATGCGTCTCACATATTCCATAAGTCGCGCGCTGGAATTATGAAGCAGTCGACTTGCATAGTCCTCGCCGTCTCGATGGCAGTTGGACCGTCGCTTGAGGTGTGGGCACAGGACAACGGAACGCAATCGCCGGTTCATAATTCGGCAAAGTCGGCGCCCGCTGCGCCAGCCGCCCCGATCGATACTAAATACGTTTCTCCAAGCGCTGTCGCACTTGTCGTTCTTCGTCCGGCTCAGATCATGAATTCGCCGATGGCCGAGTTACTGCCGACGGAGGTGGCCACGGCGGCGGGGCTGAAATCTCTGGGCATCGATCCGGCTAACGTGGAGGAGGCCACGGCGTTTGTCGATCCGACGAATCCGGCGGCGCCGAACTATGGGCTGGCCATCAAGTTTGTCAAACCGCTGCAGCGGTTCAATCCGCCGGTGCCCCTTCGCGCGCACACGCAGCTCAACGAGCTGGCGGGGAAGAAATACCTCAAGAGTCAACAGCCGATGTTGCCGAGCTTTTATGCGCCCGACGATCGCACGCTGCTGGTCGCGCCGGATGCCACGATCAAGCAGTTCGTCGAGGGGACGAGTAAGGCGAGCTCCGGTCCAATTCTCGATCGAGTAAAAAATGTGCCGGGTGGCAACGATTTATACGTGATCGTCGACATTGCGAGTTTGCGGCCACTTATTCAGATGGGACTGGCGCAAGCCGAACGGAATATGCCGCCCGAAGGTCGGCAGTTTCTCAATGCGATCAGTCTCGTCTCGTCGGCTGAGCTGACGTTGAATCTGTCGAAGTCGGCGCCCTCGTCGCTGGTGGTCCACGCGAATGATGCCGATGCCGCGAAACAAATCGAGACATTGATTTCTGACACAGCAGCTAAAGGTCGTGAACAGATGCGAGCCCAATTGGCCAGGCTCAAGGCAAGCGACGACCCGGTCGAGCGGGCGTATGCCCATTACCTGGAGCGAATGTCCGAGCGCTGGTCGCAACCGTTCATGCCGACGCGCGAAGGGGCGGATCTGACGTTCTTCCGGTTTGAAGTGGGCGGTTCGCCGCAACAACAACTCGTGACAGTCGCAGTGGTCGGCATGCTCGTCGCGCTTCTGCTGCCGGCCGTCCAAGCGGCTCGCGAAGCGGCGCGACGCACTGCATCGACGAACGACTTAAAGCAATTGCTCCTCGCACTATTGTTATACGAAGACGCGCATAAGGCATTTCCCGCGCACGCCATTTACAGCAAAGACGGGAAAGCACTACTGAGCTGGCGTGTTGCAATTTTGCCGTATATCGGGCAGCAAGATTTATACAACCAGTTCCATCTCGACGAGCCCTGGGATAGCGAACATAACAGGGCCCTCATCGCTCGCATGCCGGCGGTGTTTCAGAATCCGAACCCCTCGCTGCCGCCGGGAAAGACAAACTATCTGGCTATGGTGGGCAAGGAGTGCGTTTTTGACGGCACGTCGAAGAATATGCGCCTTCAGAACATCACGGATGGCATGAGCCATACCATCATGATTGTCGAAGCCAACGCCGATAAGGCCGTGGAGTGGACCAAGCCAGACGACGTGAAGTATGACGCTACAAATCCCACCGCCGGGCTAGGCGGTGTGCGACCGGGCGGTTGGCTGGCTGGATTTGCCGATGGCCACGTGCAGATGATATCGAATAGCATAGACATCAACACGGTGAAGGCGATGTTCACACGGGCGGGAGGAGAACTCATCAACAGTTTTTAAACCGGTCAGTGCTACGAAGTGCAAGTTCGAATAGCGAAATCTTTTCGGCGAAGTGTTCCCAGCGTGCGCCGCTCGCGGGGCGACGCTGGGCTTTGGAGTTGAACGCCTTCGGCGTTAAGGCTTTGGCGTTACGGCTTCGGCATAAGGGTTTGGCATAACGGCTTTGCCGCAAAAGCTGGTGACTCTTCTGCGGCGATTTATACCGGTCAGCAATAGCACTGCCGCCATCAGCCAAACACCGGCCGGCTCCGGTACCACTGCGGAGCCCGCAATCTTTGTGCCTGCCCCAGAGCTGCTCGCCGTGTCGCCAAAGTGGGCTCGCCAAACGTCGTAATCTGCTTGGTTGACTGTAGTGTTCCCGTCGCCATCGGCGCCACTGTAGGCCGCGACGCCGTTTTGGCCGAACATGCGGCGCCAGATGAGATAATCGCCGGCGTCGACGGTGCCGTCGTCGTTGTAGTCGCCGGCCAATCGTACGGTGCCGGTGAGTGTGAGCGACAACGACTTGTTCTGTGCGCCCGGCAAATCCTCGTCGGAGAACATCAGCGTGTAGGTGGCAGAGAATGTGCCGACGCTCGTCACATTGAGCGACGACGCAAACGTGTGGCTCGAACCTGCACCGATCTGAAGCGAACCGGCGAAAGTACCGAGATCGGTATTAAACGCCGAACTGTCGCCGGAGAGGGTTACGCTGTCGAAATCCATGTTGGCGGTATAACTACTCGATCCGAACAAGTCGAAGACATCGAAATCGAACGTCGGCGCGGTGTCGCCAACGGCGATATTCCCGAAATCGTGTGCGAGCGAGACGGAAGCCGACGCGGGTGAAAACGACGGCGTCGAGTGGTCGAGCACGGTCAGGCTAATGTTGAAGGTGTCGTTGGCGTCGTTCGCACCGTGGCCAGGACCGCCGCCTGTTGTAATGTCGAGATTGTCGACGGTGACGGCACCGGTTTTCAGGCCCGACGTCGCAGTGTTCGTGTTTAAGCCGACGCTGATCGATGCGCTATCGGTTTGATTGGTGCGAAACGCGTTGAACCGGCCGGCGACGGAGCTGGTTGCGGCGCCGCTGGACGTTACTTCGTAATAGGTGCCATCGGTGCCCGATTTGCTGAGCGTGAATGTCTGCGCCGCCGGCACAGCGCTGCCGACGAATACTCGTCCCAAATCGACCGTCTTTGTTGAGCTACCGTCCGCATTTACGGACGTGCCCAAAATTGAGACTTGGCTGTTGTTCGCCTGATTGACGAAGACGGACCATACGTATTCCGGGTGATCGGTGAACGGATCGCGGTTGTGCTGATAGTCGTCGTAGATGATTTGATTTCGCCGTCGCTCGAAACTATCGGGTGGCGCCTCGTAGTGCCATTCCAACAACCGGTCAAGATTGCCGAGTTGCGGCGGAGGGTCGGTGTCGCCACTCGGGTTCGCAACGTTGCCAGCTCCCAACTCTAAATCGAGCGTGCTGGCATCCGACCCATCGTAGCGAACGGCCATGTAAAACTCTTGGCGCGCGATCATGCCCGCATCAGCGTTACCCGGGTACCAATACATCTGCCCGCCATCGGTAACGACACCCTGTGACTGGCCGAATGCACCGCCAAAGTTCAGCGAGCCGCGATCGCCGTTGTTCGCCGTGAGTGCCGGCCGCAGGTTGAACAGATCGCTAGAATCAGGTCCGCTTGAACCGACGCCGCGACTCTGCGGCCAGGTGTGCTCTCGATTCCACGTTGTACCGCTGTCCCAGCCTGGAATCGGTCCGCCTGGATTGATAGCCGATACGTCGACCGAGGTCCGATCGTAGACAGTCAGCATATGGCCGGGCTGATTCGGGTCGGCATCGGTCACTTGCAGCGTGGTTCGGGCCGCATCGTAGGACATAACGGTGTGGCCGTCGATGATATTGTGGAGTTGCTGCTTGAGCGTTGCGCCGGTGCCGGTTGCCGTGTTGTAGTAGGTGGGGGGCGGATCGTAAGCATCGGCGCGCACGATGCGGCTTAGACAAGCCGCGGTAAAAAACGCCGCCAGAATTATCCATCGATTCCTGATCACACTGTTGCCTCTGATTTGCCCCAAAAAGGCGTCAGGAATCCAAGCTGCAGGCGATGGTACTGTCGTCGCTGCACAAGCAAATGGGTTCTCTGCGTCGTTTTCGGTAACTCCCTGTTGCGTCTCACTTGATTCCAACCCTACTAGCATAACCAGCGACAGCAAGTTTGCCGAGCATTTCGACGACTATCCGGCAGCCGGCGACAAAATAAACCCAGATTGAATTAACGAAGAAGCCGCACAATCATGAGAGCCAATTCGAGCGGTCAACCAACTTTTCGTTTTGATACTTGTCAGGCGCAGGACGTTCTGCACGTTTGAACCCTTGCAGTCGACAACCGCCATGCAGATAATCGCCCGGAGTTTCCGCCTTTGCCCTACGCGTCCAGCACCTTGCTCCCTGCGCTCATGCCACTACTTGTCGTCGGATCGGTTGCTATCGATAACGTTGAAACGCCGTGGGATCGCCGCGACGGCCTGCTAGGCGGTTCGGCGACGCATTTCTCGTACGCAGCAAGTTTCTTTACGGACGTGCAGCTTGTGGGCGTCGTCGGTGAAGATTGGCCAACGGAGCACACTGAAGTTTTGAAGGGCCGCGGGATAGATACATCGGGGTTGCAGCTCGCCCGCGGCGGCAAAACCTTCCGCTGGACCGGCCGCTACGAGCCGAACATGAACGACCGCGAAACCCTCGACGTTCAGCTCAACGTGTTTGGCGAGTTCGATCCGGTGTTGTCGGATCACTACCGGAGAACGGAATACGTGTTCCTGGCCAACGGCGTACCGGCGCTGCAGATGAAAGTTCTCGACCAAGTTCCCGGCTGCCGGCTGGCGGTGGCCGACACAATGGAACTGTGGATCCAAACGACGCACGCCGACCTAATGCAGCTTTTCAAACGGATCGATGGCCTGGTGATCAACGACAGCGAAGCAAAGCTGCTCGCGGATACAGAGAACCTTGTATTGGCCGGCCACCGGGTGCGTGGAATGGGGCCGCGATTCGTCGTTATCAAGAAAGGCGAGCACGGGGCGATGTTCTTCAGTGAACATGAAACATACGTGATGCCAGCCTTTCCGACCGAAAACGTGGTGGACCCCACCGGCGCCGGCGACAGCTTCGCCGGCGGCATGATGGGTTACCTAGCGCAACAAGACAACTTCGACCCGCTCGCGCTCAAAACGGCGATGGCGTACGGCATCCTGGTCGCCAGCTTTAACGTCGAAGGTTTTGGGCTGGAACGCATGCAGCAGATTTCGCGGGACGATATCGAAGAACGAATGAACGCTTATCGCAAGATGTTGAGTTTTTAGAGCATGGAGCGTGGAGCCAGAAAGAATTAAAGCTATCGGCACCGACTCCACGCTTCCCGCTCGTCGCACCTCGCTTCAATGGCCACTCGCACTTTCATTGCCGTGACGATTTCGCCCGAGATTCAGCAGGCGGCTGGGAGATTGGCCGAGTTGCTGCGGCCAGCCGCAGGCGACGTGAAATGGGTCGAACCTGAGAATTTGCATTGGACGCTGCAGTTTTTGGGCGACGTCGATTCGCTCGAAATTCCCGCCGTGTGCAACGCCGTATCCACGGCTGTTAGCGAAGTCGAGTCGTTTGATATCGAAGCACGCGGGGCTGGCGCTTTTCCCTCGCCCGGTCGCCCGCGAACGTTGTGGATTGGCGCCGGGTGCGGTGCGCAGGCGATGGTCGCGCTCCAGGGAGCGATCCAGCGCAAACTCAACCGTATCGGTTATCGGGCCGAGCAGCGCCGGTTCGTTCCCCACATCACACTGGGCCGGGCGGGCCGCAAATCGCCACCGCGCCCCCTAGTTCGCGAATTGGCAGGCCTCGCGGAATTCGATGCGGGTTCGATGCTGGTTGATGAAGTCACTATCTTTGCAAGCAAATTGACGCCCGAAGGGCCACGGTACGACGTGCTCGCGCGCGCACCGCTAGCGCTGTAAATGGGCCAGATTTATGGTCGGCCAGTCTTGGTGAAGTTTGGAATAGTGCAACTCTGTCCCACGTGCAGTCGCATCAAAGTTGGCAGACTACAAGTCTGCCCCACGCCCAATCGCGGTTGACTCGTGGAACGGGCTCGCTATACTTCGCCCGCTTTTCTACTGCTTATCGCAAATCTTCTCTCAGCAAACTATTCGCACGCGTACGGCCGGCGGCCGACGATCGAGCCACTCGCTCGCCGCCTTGCGCTCGCTTATCGCGCTCGCGTCATGACCATCTCGTTTACCGATATTCACTGTCATTTAGTACCGGCGATCGACGACGGGGCCGCGGACTGGGACGAGTCGCTGGCAATGGCCCGCCTCGCCGCAAGCGATGGCATCGGGACGGTCATTGCGACACCGCACCAGCTCGGCAGCTTTGGCCACAATCGCGGCGACGACATCCGACATCGGGTCGCCGATTTGCAACAACGGTTGAACCAAGCCGGCGTGCGGTTAAACGTGCTGCCGGGCGCTGACGTGCGAATCGAACCCAGCATGATCGACGGGCTGCGGACTGGTGACGTGCTGACGATCGGCGATCATCGTCGGCATGTGCTGCTCGAGCTGCCGCACGACCTGTACCTGCCGCTCGACCCGATTATCGACGAGTTGCACCGTCACGGCATGGTCGGCGTCCTTTCGCATCCCGAGCGAAATCAGGGCATATTGCGATGTCCCGAAATCATCGCGCCGCTTGTCGATCGCGGATGCCTCATGCAAGTCACGGCGGGTAGCGTCTGCGGCACGTTTGGACCACTGTGCGAGCAGCTTTCCAATTGGTTGCTGGCTGAAGGGCTCGTGCACTTTGTTGCCACCGACGCCCACGGTTCACGTGCTCGCCGTCCGATGTTACGACGCGCATTCCAGCGAGTAATCGAGCTGACCGGCGAAGAGCTGGCGGTTGAATTCTGTTGCGAAAACCCGGCGGCCGTTGCCGCGGGGAAAGACGTGCAACCTGGTCGCCGGGCCCCGGTTCGCCGCAAAAGAAAATGGTTCGCGACCAAACTGGGGGTGTAAAGCGTATGACAATCGCGCGCTGCAATATGAAATTACTGGCGTTGCTTGTCGCGGCCTTGTCATTCGCGTGCGACTCCGCGCGCGGCGAGGTAGCAAAACGTCCTTGGATCGATTCACGCCAAGTCGGCCCGTTTATCATCCAAGCACAATTTCCGTTACAGCCGTACGACAAACTTTTTGCCGAACTCCCGAATCTTGAGCGGGAGCTGATTCGCACGCTCGGTATTAAACCCGCAAAAGAACCGATTTACGTTTTCCTGTTCGATACCGCCGATGGGTACCGCGAGTATATGCACGCGCATTTTCCAAGTGTGCCGTATCGATCGGCCCTGTTTGTGTTGGAAAACGGCGCGCCGAACGTTTACACGTATCGCAAGTCGGATCTGGACATCGACCTTCGTCACGAGTGCACACATGCGTTGCTACATGCGGCGCTGCCGGTCGTACCGTTGTGGCTTGACGAGGGCATCGCCAAGTATTTCGAAGTGCCGGCCGACAAGCGGGCGTTCGATCACCCGTATTTCAGCGACCTGAAATGGAAGTGGAGCCTGCGCCTCGGTATGGTCCGCAGCATCGAATCGCTTGAACAGCGCGACGACCTGAGCCAGATGGATGCGGCCGATTACCGCTATTCCTGGGCATGGGTGCATTTCATGCTGCACGGCCCGCCCGCTGCGCACGCAGCGCTGGTGAGCTACCTGGCCTGCTATCAGAACTCGACGCCGACGGACAAGTTGTCGGCTCGACTGGCGGCAACCGTACCGAATCCTACGGAGCAATTGATCCAACATTTCAAGCACTGGCAACGATGATCGACATGGAATGGCAGCCGTTGAAGGCGACGTCTCCGAGGCTGATCGACACGCAAGTGAATTCGATCGGCCTCGGAGAGGCCGCCGCGCATGCATTCAACAGTTTGTCCGCGACGAACAGCGAGTTGAGTCAAGTGCGGTAGTTTGTATGGCCGATATCGGATGGTAATTGAGTGCCGGTCGTAAGGGCGACCGCAAATTGCGATCTAGCCAAATTCAGCTGCTAGCAGCTGAAGAAATTTAGCCGCGAGCACTCGCTCACCTTGCGGGGGCAGATGTCGGCGGGTTTCTACGAAACTCGTCTGCCGTGGCCAAACGTGTCAGTAGCGCTTGGCGACGGAGGAATTTTTCGCAAGTCGTGATATCAAGGAGTCGTTATGAAAATTCATCGATTGGGAAGCATCGCGACCGCAGTCGCCTGCCTCGGGATGGTGTTATCGCAGTCGGCGATGGCAGCCGCTCCGGCCGCTGGTGCTTTGAACGACGTTGCCCTTCGCGCCGGCGGGTTGCTCGTCGGCCAGGTGGTCGACCAGCAAGGCGTCGCCAAGGCTGGAATGCCGGTCTCGATACAATTCGCCGGCAAGGAGGTGGCAAAAACAACCACCGATAAGAACGGGGTGTTTGCCGCTCAAGGACTGCGCGGGGGCCAATATCAACTCGTTACGCCCACCGGCGGCACGGTTTGTCGGCTGTGGGCCCCGAATACGGCTCCGCCATCTGCACGCCCAGCCGCATTGGTTGTTTCCGGCAACCAAGTCGTTCGTGGACAAGGAGTGGATGGCGGCGGCCCCATGCACAGTTGGGTCGGTTGGGTGAAAACGCACCCCTACATTACGGCCGGCACCGTGGCCGCTGCCGTTGCGATTCCCATCGCGTTGGCTGATGACGATTTCGATCATGGGAGCTGATTCGGACTCAATCCGAAATGCACCGGCAACCGTATTAAGAAGCAGAAGCTCAAATGCGGCCCCGCGGCCGATCTGTTGGCGGCATTCACGTGCCGATACAGTCGCTCCGCCGGGCCGCTGGCTTGCGCGGACGAAAAAGCGGGGAGCTTTTAGCAGGGCGATTCGACGGACATTGATGTCAGCGATTTCGGCAATTTGTGCTGTCTCGGCAGCGAGTCGCTATGACGCACATAGCCGCGGCGACGCGTGCCCGCACATCTTACTCCCTTTCGCGTCGTCGATGCGTAGCCCGCTCGAGTTTCCATATATTCTGCGACGGTGATTGTCCGATCACTATGAAGGCTTTCCCGCCACCGGGCGACTTCATTTGCTCACGAATGTCGTCGACCGCCCACCGCACAACCGTGCCCCGTACCCGCCGTTTTGCTTCCCGCCGCAAGGAGACCGTGTGTGGCCGCCGCCAATTGGTTTCGGTACGCAAAGCTCGCCTACTTTTCGCGGCCCAAAGGCAATCGTGAACTTTACCGGCTGGTGAAGCGATCCGGACTTTGCCGTATCGTCGAAATCGGAATGAGCGATTTGTCGCGGACCGTCGGTCTGATCGAAGTTGCGCAGCGATTCGCTTCCGATAACAAGGTATGGTACACAGGTTTCGACTGGTTCGAAGCGCGCCAGCCCGGTTCTCCGCGACTATTGCTCAAGGAAACGTATCGTTTGCTGAGGGCTACTGGCGCCATTGTGCGGTTGGTGCCGGGTGCGCCAGCTCCGTCGCTAGCAGCGGCAGCCAATGCCCACCAGAACACCGATCTCATCCTGTTGGGGCCGGACGTCGGCGAAGAGGACATCCAGAATGCCTGGTTCTATGTGCCGCGCATGCTCAACGACAATTCGGTCGTGTTAAACGAGCAGCGCATGAGCGATGGCCAGCCCATTTTTACTGCCATCACGCGATCGCAAATCGCCGAATGGGCGGCTCAAAAGTCGACAAGTACCAGGCGCGGTGTGTCCAGCCAGGCCGCCTAAGCGAGAAACAGCTGTCGCTGCGAGCATTCGTCGCGGCTGGTAGCTTCCCCCTGCCCGAAAATCGTGCGGCAGAGTACGATAAACAACGTTAGACAGGGGTTTTTCTTTCCAGCTGCGAACCAATCGCATGCTTGGCCGTCTTACCGCGTGAAGGCATGTCGTTATGGCCCACGTTGAGAACCACGCCCGCGTCAACGGTACGCCAATTTCCGTCGATGGCGAAGAGACGGTGATTGCGCCGCGGCCGGTTTTTCGAGCCCGCGGCGACTCGAGCTCCGACGAACTTCGCAAGGAGGCCCGACGTCGAGTCGCGCTTGTCGAAGGCAGCACGCCGCACCTGAGCGCGGAGACGCGCGAGCTGCTGCGTAACCGGCTTCGTATCGCAGCGATCATGCTGTTCGTGGGCTTTTTCTTGTTCCTCATTCGTTGGGCCTTCTATTGGAGCGAATGGGGTAAGCCCGAACACATGCCGATGTTCTACACGCATGCGCTGGTGACGGTCGTGCTGGGAGCATTTGCGGTGCGGTTGTGCCGGCATTGCGCATATTCGTTGGCGAAGCTCCGCGTGGCTGAATTAGTGATTTTTGGTTGCCCGGCTCTGTATTTTTTGGTTCATGCGCTTGATACGAACATGTTTCTGGCGAAGTTGCCAACCGGTCAAGCACGGATCGAAATGATCGTCGCCCCCTGGCTCCTATTGATTTTCACGTACGCAATGTTCATCCCGAATACCTGGCAACGAGCGGCTGCCGTGCTTGGCGTGATGGGCGCCGTGCCGATCGGGCTGCTTGCGTACTTCGAGTTCTCGCCCGCGTATCGGCCGTTGCTGTCGCAGTTGACGTATTGGGGGTTCATCAGCGCACAGGTGCTGCTGATCGTGATCGCCGTATTTGTGAGCGTCGTCGGCGTGTACACGATCGGCACCTTGCGGCGCGAAGCATTTGCCGCTCGCCAACTTGGCCAATATCGCCTTAAGAAGCTGATCGGCTCGGGCGGCATGGGGCAGGTCTATTTGGCAGAGCACCAAATGATGAAGCGACCGTGCGTCGTGAAGTTGATCCGTCCTGAAAAAGCAGGCGACCCCACGATGCTTGCCCGTTTCGAGCGGGAAGTGCGAGCCACTGCGAAACTTTCGCATTGGAATTCAATCGACATCTACGACTACGGCCGAACAGCCGACGGGACGTTCTATTACGTCATGGAGTATTTGCCGGGTCACAATATCGGCGAGATTGTCCAGCAGTATGGCCCCATCCCGCCAGGTCGCGCTGTCTTCCTGTTCGATCAAGTATGCGCGGCCCTGGCCGAGGCCCACGGCATCGGGCTCGTGCATCGTGACATCAAGCCGGCCAACATTTTCTGCGCTTATCGCGGCGGCGTGTTCGACGTCATCAAACTGCTCGACTTCGGGCTCGCCAAGCCGACGATGGAAAAACCCGGCGAGACGCAGCTCACCATGGCCGGCACCGTGACCGGCTCGCCGTTGTTCATGTCGCCTGAGCAAGCCAGCGGCGAGGACGGGGTCGATGCGCGCAGCGACATCTACTCGCTCGGCGCGGTTATGTTCTACATGCTCACGGGCCAGCCGCCGTTCAATTCCGATAATCCGCTCAAGGTGATGATCGCTCACGCGTCGCAGGAAGTTGTACCGCTACGCCAAATCAACC
>DASZZA010000065.1:0-4597 GCA_035545135.1 Lacipirellulaceae bacterium
TCGACGGCGTCGTTGAGCGCGCGCATTTTATCGTCCGAGACGCTTCCCTCGAGCCGCTTGATGCTCGCGAGCAATGTGGGTTGTCGCTCGGCCGACTGCAAGCGATAGAGCCACACCGCGTCATAGCGAGGAAAGAACTTCAAATCATCTTCCAACAGCACCAAATCGTTGCGATGGACCATGGCATCGGTGGAATAAACGTCGGTCACGTCGATTTCCCCCGCCAGCAACTGCGGATAAGCAACATCGTGGTCGACTCCCACGACATTACGCTGCGGCAGGTCATAGCGTTCCGCGAGCGCGCCCCACCCATCGCTGCGGTCCAGAAACTCGTGCGTAAGCGCCAGGTGCAACTCGGGAAACCGCCGAAGGTCGGAGATATTTTTGATTCCCAACTCCGTAGCACGCTTCCTGGTGAGTGCCAAAGCGTAGGTATTGCTGAAGCCCAGTGAGCCAGACATTCCAATGCCGCGAGCGCGGAGCGCGCGCCGCATGGCTTCGTCGTCGGGCGCCGCTTTCTCCGTCAGGATCTCTTGCGCGATCGTGCCCGTGTATTCCGGGTAAGCGTCAATCTCGCCAGCCTCGAGCGCCTGGAACACGATCCGTGTCCCGCCAAATTCGCGATAGTGAGCAGCGCTCAGGTCCTCGTCGGCGGCCAATAATCGCAGCATTTCTCCCAGGATCACTGATTCGGTGAATTTTTTCGAACCGATGCGCACTGCCACCTGCTGGCGCGGAAGAGGTGCGAGCCCCGCAACCAGGAATGCGATACAAAGCGCGGCCCATTTCAGAATCGCGGTGTTCATCGATTGGCCACGATCTGCGAATTGACGAATTCGCGCACGAAGTCACTGGCAGGCTCGTTAACGATGCTCGCGAACGAGCCCTGCTGAACGATGCGACCATTCTCGAGCATGCACACGCGGTCGGCAAACCAGCTCGCTTCAACCAGGTCATGCGTCACCAACAGCACCGTGGCGCCGGTGCGCTCGAACACCACTTTCAGGTCACGCTGCAGGCCGGCACGAATCATGGGATCGAGCGCTCCTAGCGGCTCATCCAGCAGCAACAAATGCGGGCTAAGAAACAGCGCGCGCATCAGGCTTACACGCTGCCGCTGGCCCCCCGACAGCTCGATAGGGTAACGGCTCAATGCGTCCGGCGGAAAACGCGTCATCTCAACTAATTCCGCCAATCGCTGATCGCGCCGTCCACGAGACCACCTCTGATGGCGAGCCATGAGGGTTACATTGGCCGCGGCCGTCAAATGTGGGAACAAGCCCCCCTCTTGAATCACATAGCCGAGCCGCCGCCGCACGTCGGGCAGCGTGCGTCCAGATAACACCAGGTCATCGACCACGATCTCTCCAGCGCTGGCCTTCACGAGGCCAGCGACCATTCTCAGAATCGTCGTCTTCCCGCAGCCGCTCGGTCCCAGTAGGACGAGCACCTCGCCGGATTTCACCGTCAAATCGAACGGGGGCACGATCGTCTTGCTTCCGTAAGCCTTTGATACTCCTGAGAATCGAAGCATCTTGCTAATTCCTGGGGCGATACGCGGCAGGCATTCGCACTCCGCGAGCATCTAGATCAAGTGTCCAGCACTGCCTTGCCGGAACAGATTTTGCACTACCGCGTACGGAATTCGTGTTTTTTGAAGTTCTGCAAAGAATATGCCGCGGTGGCACCTGGGACATTGGACTTTGGTATTGTCTCGCCGTCCAATACGTAAGTCCAACGGTCCACTCTCTGGGGAGTTTTAACCTTCACGAACTCATGTCCCAGGAGCGATCAGCTCCTTGCACCCCGGAGGGCAGCCATGTCGGGTCTCATCTCTACATTTCAGGCGGTCCGATCGCTGACCCGCACGCTGATTGCCGATCTTTCTGCCGAAGACCAGATGGTCCAATCCTGTCCCGAGGCCAGTCCAGTCAAGTGGCATCAGGCGCATACCACGTGGTTCTTCGAGACCTTCGTGCTAAGAGATTTTCTGCCTGCTTACAAGCCCTTTCGCGAAGAGTTCCGCTGGCTCTTCAACAGCTATTACAACGCGCTGGGCGAGGAAATTCCGGATAAAAAGCTGCGTGCTTCCTTTTCGCGCCCCTCACTCGATGAGGTCGTGGCGTATCGAGCACACGTCGACCGGGCAATAGAACGACTCCTTGCGCGCCCCGTTGATGATGAGGTGTCGCGGCGCATCGTCTTGGGCTTGAATCACGAGCAGCAACATCAGGAACTCGCGCTGACGGATATTAAGCACGCGTTTTTCGCAACTCCGCTGCATCCATCCTACGCGGCCGGCCCACTCCCGAGAGAAGGAAACAGGTCAGTCCCGAAGGTCGAGTGGCACAGCTTCAACGGCGGGCTGGTCGAGATCGGCTATCCGCTGCGAGCTGCAAACCTTCTCGATTTTTGCTTCGACAACGAAGGGCCGCGGCACAAGGTCCATTTGGAACCTTTCCAGATCGCCGGCCGCGAGGTCACGTGCGGTGAATATCTCGAGTTCATGGCCGACGACGCGTACGCGCGCCCCGAACTCTGGCTGTCGGCGGGCTGGGATGCCGTGAAGGCCACGCGTTGGCGGGCCCCTCTTTACTGGCAACGCGACCCGGGCGATGCCGCCGGCTGGCGCGTTTTCACTTTGCGAGGCTGGCATGGGCTGTCCACGCTACTCGATGTGCCAGTAAGTCACATTAGCTTTTTCGAAGGCGACGCCTTTGCACGCTGGCGTGGTTGCCGGCTGCCGACCGAAGCCGAATGGGAATCGGTCGCCAGCCCGGCCGCCGTCCGCGGAAACCTGCTCGACACCGCTCGACTGCATCCGGCCCCAGCGCGCGGCGACGGTATCGAACAGCTATTCGGCGATTGTTGGGAATGGACAGCCAGCCCTTATACCGGCTACCCGGGATACCGGCCCCTGCCAGGCGCGCTGGGTGAATACAACGGCAAGTTCATGAGTGGCCAGATGGTTTTGCGCGGCGGGTCCTGCATTACCCCCGCGAATCATATTCGCGCAACGTACCGCAACTTCTTCGATCCAGCGACTCGGTGGCAGTTTTCCGGTTTACGCCTGGCAAAGTAGAAGGTGTCTCCTCACATGATTACGTCCTCTTTCGCGGTGGAGTTGGAACGCGGTTCTTCGCGGAATACACGCGAAATGCTGATCACGGAGGTCCAGCGCGGTTTGGCGATGCGGCCTCGCTCGCTTGCGCCGTGGATGTTTTACGACGCGCGCGGTTCGCAGATTTTCGAACGCATCACTCAGTTGCCGGAGTACTACCCCACGCGTACGGAGCGCAACATTCTGGCGCGCAATGGGGAGCGTATCCTTGCTGCCGCCTTTCCTGATCGAGCGAAAGCCCTGCGCCTCGTGGAACTCGGGGCTGGCACGGGGGCGAAGACGGCGATCCTGCTCAATGCCGCCGCCAGGTCGCGCGAGGACGTGCTGTACGTACCCGTGGATGTGTCGCTGGCTGCGCTCGAGATGGCCCGCGAGACGATCACGACGTTGTCACCCGAAGTCGACATAGCGCCGATCGTGGCCAACTATGTGACAGACCCACCGCGACTCGAATCTTTCCCGGGCCCCACGCTTGGCTTGTACATCGGTTCCAGTATCGGCAATTTTGCGCCTGCCGAGGCGCGCACCATTCTTTGCAACTTGATCGGTCAGCTGCAAGCCGGTGATGCCCTGCTGCTCGGAGTCGACATGGTGAAAGACGAGCGCACTCTAGTGGCGGCGTATGACGACCGGCAGGGAGTAACGGCGGCATTCAACGTGAACTTGCTGCATCGCCTCAATCGAGAGCTGAACGCGGATTTTAATCCTCTGAAATTCCGTCATCGTGCGTTCTGGAACCCGCTGCATTCACGCATCGAGATGCACTTGGAGAGCACTTGCGATCAGCAGGTTCGAATTCCCGGCGCAGACCTTCATGTCCATTTCGCAAGAGGCGAAGGTATTCACACGGAAAACAGCTACAAATTCACCAGCGAGATGATCGGCATGCTCCTCGGCGACGCCGGCTTTTCGGTCGAGCACACGTGGACGGACGAGCGTCGGTGGTATTCCGTGACGCTCGCTCGCGTCCGGTAAGGCATCATGAGATGCTTCGACGGTCGGCGCGGTTATTCGCGTAAGACGGAAGACGCAGGAGTATTCTCTCCGTGTCCATCACTCCCTGGGCGAAGTGCCGCGCTATCCTTCAGCGCCGCCTCAGCCGCACGATAGCGCGACACAATCCCAGCTTGTGGGAAAAGGCCGCCTCCAAGAATCAGGACGGCAAGCGTTAGAGCAGCGCACCGTTCGGGAGTGGTGATCGCGAGCGATAGCGTGGAAATGCGTCGGCCGCCGCCGAAGAGCAAGAAATAAGCTCGAAGGACTGCAATGCCGTTCACAGCCGCAGTCAGCACGATCGCGATAGCGATCGCGGGGCTGGCTCCCATCGCGCCCTCGACGAGGAGCTCCATTCCTACAAATCCCAGCGTGCCAGGAAATCCCACACAGCCCAAGCCCGTCAGCAGAAAGCACACCGCGAGCGCCGGTGAATGGTCGTAGAGTCCCGAGAACTGCCTGAGTGACAGCCGACCGAATCGG
>DASZZA010000066.1:0-8988 GCA_035545135.1 Lacipirellulaceae bacterium
GAAGCACAGTTACAAGCCGCACCTTGCCGTCAGGCGCCACGGCTTCCGGAGAGGTGGCAGAGTGGTCGATCGCGCCGCACTCGAAATGCGGAGTACTCGCAAGGGTACCGGGGGTTCGAATCCCTCCCTCTCCGCCATAAATTATTGAATTTAAATAGGAAAATTCGTACCTTCGCTGTCGTCGCATTTTCCTGCACACTGTCCGGGACTTAGCGCGTGCGGACCGCCGACGCGTGACCGAGAGACAGGTTTCGGTCCGGAATTGCGAGGCCGTCGCGCCGAAAGTCTCCTATCGGCTTTCGGGTGGTACCGCTGTGTGCCGGAAGCACCACCATTCTACGCTACGCTTGGTGCAATGACCAATCGATCCTCTCCTCCTTCGGCAATCACCCTTGCCCAACAAAGCTCTTGGCCTTCGGACCTGCTCGATGTTCTTGCTGAGCACGAAGCTCTCTTGATCGATTACGAAAACACCGAACGCGCGATCAAGGCGCGCTATGAGGCGGAACACAAAGCGGGCCGCTACACGCCGATGGCGATGCGCGATCGGAACTCGCACTATGGTCTCCGGCAATACGCCCTCAGCCAAGTGGAGGCGGTGCTTGAGCAACATCGCATCAAAGGCTGGCACTGCACGCGGTTGACCGAGACCGAACAGAACGCCGTTCTTGCCGACGGTATGCTGCCCTCAAGCCGCGCGTTTCTTCTTGAGCGCATCGCGGCGCTGGAAGCGCAGGGTTTGCCGCCGTGGCCAAGGCCTACACCGAAACCAATCGCGCGGACGATCAAGGGCGATCCGGAAAGCTGTGGTTCGTCATGGATGCCCTAGCGACCGCTGGAGAAAGCGGCGTTGGCGGATTCTTCCGCTTTTGGGGCGGCGAGTCGCTCTATGCCGATCAAGAAACGAACCGAGAGAGCGAGCCTTACCTGCGGAACACAGGCCAAGCCTGCGTTATCGAAGCCGACGAGGAAGATTTCGTCAGGACGGCGCCCGCTTGCGGCGACGATTTTCAACACCGCCTCCTTAACGGCGATGTGGTTCGTGAGCTGAATATCTATGCTCTCCAGTACCAGCACGGTGCGGGCGGCGGACTTGTCCTTCCACGCCATCAGTTTGGGGAGCTTCTTCTGGTAACCTTTCATGATCCGTGCCAGCCGCGCGTCTTCATCGTTGGTCCGAAAATAAGAAAGCTGGAATTTCTTTGCTGATGCGCTGAGGCTAAGGCGCCGCGTCAGGATGACGGGAAACGGGATATCCGCTACCCGTAGGGTGCCGTACTCGGTGTCGACCCTGTTCGACGCCAATAATGTCCGTTGCGGCGCCGTTGCCTTGACCCAGTCGACGATCCTTTGTTGCAGCGGACCTACCTCGCGCGGATTCAACCCATCGGGGGCATCCGGCGGCACGGCAAGCGCGTAGCATTCCCCTTCGGGAACGATCTTTTCCAAAGCCATCTGGATCGGCTCGAGAAACTTCCCCGTTATCTCGCTTAGTTCGATCTGCCGGTCGAACGGTTCGATGCCGGTATGCTCAAGAGCAAACAGCTGCCCGTCGAGGGTGAACGCGACTTCGACCGGATCAACATCACGATTCCGGTCGGGAAACGACAGATTTTCGCGAGCCGCCTGCTGGCGATGTTCGAGGAAGTGTACGACGGCGTCGCAAACTTTTCCTTCGTGGAATTTACGCATCAGAGTCTGTCTTGCGAATGCGATACCGCTCGGCTTAGAAACTGTTTTTGATTTTCAAACCAAGACTGGCGGCTAGCGCTTCGGCGTCTTTGAGCGATAGCCATGCGGGTGGCACGTAGGCCTTCTCCATTTTCAGTTGAGCCAGCATGGGCTTAAGCTTCGCCAGGTAATCGTCGCGACGGATCATTTTCAGATCCTGCCGCGATTTGGCAACCCGCACCTCGCACATCTTATCAATGTTGATACGTTCTTCAGCGACAAACCAGCGATCCGGATCATCACCGCAATCGCGTGCCGTTTCGTTGAGCAACGCGCCTTCTGGCGTCGCGTAGCCGTAATGCTCCGGCCACGCGATCACCGGAATTTCTTCAACGCGAAAGCCAAGTGCCATTCGCAGAAGCGCGATTGCGTTTGCGATCTTGGCATCGAGAGGAATTTCAACGACTTCTCCGGTATCTTGCCGTTTCAGGAAGAGGCTGGTTTGAATGAGACAGCGTGGCACGCTGATCTCGGAGGTGAACCAGGCGACTGGCGGGAAATCCTTGCAGGCTCTTCGAAACCGCAGATCGGTTTCGACCTTGCCGAGTTGAGGATGCTCGGGAGCTTCCTGTTTCCCCTCGACCTCGATGGCACCCGCCATCCAGATCAAGTTTGTGCAAAGCGTCGACGTGTGATGATAGATCATCAGCGGCTGCAAAGCTTTATTCTTCGTCGCCCCACCCATGGTCGTCCCCCTTTATTGCATTAGCTCAATCTGAATTGCTGACTTCTTCCGCCGATCAAACCTACGTGCGCACGGACGGGCATAGCTGGTCGTTCGTCGCGAATCAGAAAAGAATCACGCCCACCAAATCCATCCGAGCGCGAGGATGCCAATGCAATACGATTTATCCGAAATCTCGCTCTTCGATCTTAAAAGCGCCTTGGACGAATTATCGATCACAGGGCCGCGACGCCACCTTTTGCTTGAGCTATTTCTCATTCAAGATCAGCGCGATTGGGAACGGCCATGTACCGAAGAGTATTATTGCGAGCTTCTTGAACTCGCCGACGACGAAATCCGCGGGTTGTTGAGTGCGATGGCGCAGGAAGACTTGATTATCTGCGCCTTGGATATGAAGACGGGATACGTTTCTGGCATTGACCTCAGCAGTGAATTCATCACGGTTCTCAAAAAGAATTTGGTAGCTCGTCACGTTGCCGTTCGCGAACAGCATCAACAAATCAGAGGCCCACGTCCGGCCACGGTAGGCGTACGTCGCCTCGTTCATGAACTATTCGAGGATACGTGCGAGCTCTGCGGTGACCGGGCCGTGCGCGGTAAAGATCGGCGCGGCAAGCGCATGAAAGTTACTCGGGTCAAGAAGGATCGCGACGGCACACCCGATAATGTCACGCTGCTTTGCGGGGAGTGTGGCCATGCAAACAGGGGCCACAATCTTCCAGCCGACTGCCGCACCTTGCTTATGCTGCAACTATCTGAAGAACGAGGAGACGAGTTTGCACCACGGACGGCTGCTGCGCCGAAGCCGCTCAAGGAAGTCGTGCTCGTCGCTTCGGGTACCATCTCAGTCAAAACCCGCAACATAGAGCCTGACCAATCCGTGGTCGTCCCTGGAGAAGCCATAGGTTGAAGCGACGCCACGCACTGGGCGCGGATGTTCGGCGCGGACTCATCGACTTTCAATTGCCGGAATATGAGTTTCGCAAGTTCGACCGCCGGGTACGAAGACGTCGAAAGCGCACCATCGAAACTTAAGTGGTGATAGGGTTCTTAGTTGAACCCCAATTGACGATCCTGACCGGGCCAGAATGGATCAAGCCTGCCCACTTGTTTCAATTTGTTGGCAGTTATTTCCGGGGGCTGAGATCCTTCAAGAATAGCCGTCGTGATGTGCGGCGCAAGGAAGCTCAAGCGAAAAACTCTAGTGAAATACGACCGCGTGACACCAGCGGCTTCGGCCAGTTCTGACAGAGACATGTCTGTATTTCGCGCGACCATGTCGTGAAAGTTCTGGGCCTGTCCTAAGAGCCGGACGAGACTGCGATCCGGATCGCGACGCTCCTCGATTCCTTCGATCAATAGGCGCGTCTCCATACCGGTTCGTCGCACGCGTGCGGGAATAGAGAGAACAATGACCTGGCTCGCCGCGGGCTCGAGTGGTCGCGAGAGGTCGAGATCTGGCATCGTGATTTGCAGTAGCATAGAAGATTGGATCGCAACTTCTACGCTGTCTGACATCACGTCGATCCGTGCGACGAGCGCATGAATCACAACACGCTTGTGCGCGAACGGTAGGGTCGGCCAACGCTGCTCAAGATCCGCCGCGCGCTCAATCAAAGCTTTCCGTGCGGCGACGGTTGAAGATCGGACGGCATCGACGAGTGCCGTCTGATCTTTCAGAAGGTTTCGAATCCGCTTTTCAATCAGAGCTTCAAGATCGGCCGCCGGAACGCGAGCGCCGGTGTCGGTTGTCCTTGGGCGTCCGCGTTTGATCAGTGATTGGCTGATATAGTAGCGATAGCGAACACACTTCTTGTTGGCATGCGTCGGTACCATCCGCTCGCCATTGCTGTCGTAGACGAGGCCGGCGAGCAGGCTCGGCGCTGTCGCCGTTGACTGTGTCGCCCTCTCGATGCGGTTCTTGGCCAGCGCATCTTGCACTTCGTTCCAGAGATCTTCTTCGATGATGGCCTCATGCAGACCAGGATGCACGGTTCCTTTGTGAACGATCTGGCCACGGTAGATGTGGTTCTGGAGCATCAGATAGAGCGCGCCGCGCGCCATTTGCAGGCCGCCGCGTCGGGTACCGTTGGCGCAGATCCGCATTTTGCTGACGATGCCTGAGGCGTCGAGGTCTTCTTTGAGGGCGCGCACCGACTTGAGCGCCGCATAGCGCCGGAAGATATGGCGCACCGTTTCGGCCTCTTCCGAATTGATGACAAGCTTGCGATCTTTGGCATCGTATCCGAGTGGTGTCATGCCGCCCATCCACATGCCCTTGGCCTTGGACGCAGCGATCTTGTCGCGAATGCGCTCACCCGTCACCTCGCGCTCGAACTGTGCAAATGAGAGCAGCATGTTGAGGGTCAATCGACCCATTGACGTGGTCGTGTTGAATTGCTGAGTTACTGATACGAACGACACGTTCTTAGCGTCGAAGGTGTCGACAATCTTGGCAAAGTCAGCAAGCGAGCGTGTCAGACGATCGACCTTATAGACGACGACCGTATCGATCCGACCAGCTTCGATGTCTGCCAACAGGCGGCGCAACGCCGGCCGCTCCATATTGCCGCCGGAGAAGCCGCCGTCATCATACATCGTCGGCAGCGCAACCCAGCCGGCGGATTTCTGACTCTTGACATAGGCTTCGCAGGCTTCCCGTTGAGCGTCGAGTGAATTGAAGTCTTGCTCGAGCCCTTCTTCGGAGGATTTGCGGGTGTAGATCGCGCAGCGATGAGTCTTGAGCGTAGCCGAAGCGCTTCGGCTACGCATCGATATCTCCGTCTCGCTTAGCAGCGGTTCTGAGCCCAAAGAAGCGAGGACCGGACCAACGAGCGCCTGTAATCTCGCGGGCAATGACCGATAGGGATGTCCAGATTCTTCCCTCCCAAACGAAACCTTCCTCGGTAACGAGGATCTCGTGCGATTTGCCCGCCCACTCTCGGATCAGGCGTGCCCCTGGCTTCAAGGTTGTCGTGCGCTTCTGTGTCGGATCTGGCTTCGTCGTCAGTGTGCGAGCCAGTTCATCGAGTCGGCGGCGAGTGGCGCTATTCAGTCCTCCGCTTATCTGGGCTTGAAGCTTCCAGGCGATGCCAAGCTCCAGGTGATCGCGGGCGAACTTTTTTGGTGCGCGATAGCGAAAGAGCCGGCCCCACATTGCGTGCAGTTCGGCGTAGTCCAAATTGTTCAAGGCAGCGATCTGCCGAGCCAAATCCCTCTGCCCACCATTACTCTGTAGTCTATCAGAATCGGCTCCGTCGGCGGCTGCTTCAGAGACAGCCGCCGTGACTTTCGCCAAGATCGATTTTCGATTGTACATAACGAATGTCAGCGGCCGCGCCGTGTCTCGAGCCGATACCGGCGCAACTCTCCATCGGATTTGGACGACGTCAGAGCGAGACCGAGCTTCTTCTTGACCGTTCCGGCAAGAAACCCACGCACACTGTGCTGCTGCCAGTCCGTCGCTTGCATGATCTCAGGGATCGTTGCGCCGTTCCGCTGGTTCAGCAGCGACAGAATACGATCCTGCTTCGTGTTACACGCCAACGCCTCGGCCTTCGACTGTTTCGCAGGTGTGGCGGACGATTTCGCCGGTTTTGGATTGGGCGTCGACTTGTTAGTTCCGCTGGCTGCTAGCTTGGCTTCCCTCGAGGAACTTGCTTCAAGTGCGGTCATTTAGGACTCCGTGGCTCTCAGGGAACGTCCCAATTGACGCTCCCACTGCCCGAAGCCCCGCAAATCGCGAGGCGTGCCCATAAGCGCCGCCTAACCGCGGTGCCTGTCACACCACCAATGCGTCCTTTGCGGCAGAAGTCCAGGACCGACTTGGCTATGGCAGCTACTGTCGAGATGTAGGTTAATTAGCTCTGCCAGACGAATAATCCGCCGGATCAAACAAGCGCGGATATCAGACAGGAAGCGTCGACCTTGTTGCTGGAAGGGATAATAAGAAATCCCGTGTCTGCTTGTGCGAATGAACGACCCAAGGATGCTTCATCCCATCAACGGACCTTGAGTGTTAAGCGATTTTACGAGCGCAGACCGACGCCGGGAAATTCGTCAAGCCGCCGATTGATTTCGTTGGAGCGATGCCACGCATCGATCTGTTGGTCGAACTCCAGGATCTGAGCTTTGAACCTGCCGAGCAGTGCGCCTAAGGCTTCGAGACATGCTCGCGCAACCTCGGGATACGTTCATCCTCTTGTTGATGACAACAGCTGGCAAAGGCGGAAAAGCGAACAGGCTCACAATGAGCGGCAAGCGAAACTCCGCACCACCCAAACCGATTAACCCACCGAGTATGCCGACCGGCGCCCCTGCCGCGAACGCCCACGGCGGAGTGCGTCGCTGATGACCAGACACTATTTCCCCTCTGTCATTACCAGTTCCGAACGTACGATGGGGCCGCCCTGCAAAAGAAGTACGAACATAGAATTGCATATTTCAATAATCCTTGTAGTATACTCCAATGAACAGCAAAGACGCCGTTACCTGCCTCGCCGCGCTTGCCCATGACCAACGCCTCGCCATCTTCCGCCTTCTGGTGAAAGAAGGGCCGTCGGGCTTGCCCGCCGGGGAGATCGCCGAAGCGGTGGACGCAACGCCGACGGGCGCTTCTTTTCATTTGAAGGAGCTGGACCGCGCAGGGCTGATCCACGCCACGCGGGTCGGGCGCTATATCCGTTACGCGGCGCATTTCGATAAGGTGCGCCAGATGCTGACATTCCTCACCGAAGACTGCTGCCAGGGCAACCCGGAGCTTTGCGGTTCAACACTCAAGAAAGCGCGCAAGCTGTGTAAGGGAGAAACGAAATGACCGGAGCCCGCCCCTTCAACGTCCTCTTTCTCTGCACGGGCAATTCCGCCCGCTCGATCACGGCGGAAGCCATCATGAATCGCGTGGGCGCGGGAAAGTTCAAAGGCTATAGCGCGGGCAGCATACCGAAGGGTCAGGTGCACCCACTCACAATCAACCTGCTCAACAAGCTCAACCACGACACCACCGCGCTGCGCTCGAAATCCTGGGAGGAGTTCACAGCGCCGAATGCCCCAGTGATGGATTTCGTCTTCACCGTTTGCGATAATGCCGCCAACGAGGTCTGCCCGATCTGGCCCGGACAGCCGATGAGTGCACACTGGGGCGTACCAGATCCGGCCGAGGCCGAAGGTGACGACACGCAACGCGCCCTTGCGTTCGCCGACACCTATCGCATGCTCAACAACCGCATCGGCATCTTCACCAGCTTGCCTCTCAAGGCGTTGGATGAATTGACTCTACAAAAGCAACTCGACGCCATCGGCAAATCCAAGGCTCCGGCGCCGGAGAAAGCCTGACGATGTCGACCTTCGAACGCTATCTGACAGTGTGGGTCGGATTCTGCATCGTCGCCGGCATCGCACTCGGCCATTTCTTTCCGGCGGCGTTCCAGGCCATCGGCGCGGCCGAGATCGCGAGGGTCAACTTGCCGGTGGCGCTGCTCATCTGGCTAATGATCATACCCATGCTGGTGAAGATCGACTTCTCGGCGCTGTCCAAAGTGAAGGAGCACTGGCGCGGCATCGGCGTCACCCTTTTGATCAACTGGGCGGTGAAACCCTTTTCGATGGCGCTGCTGGGCTGGATCTTCATTGGGTGGCTGTTCAGGCCGTATCTCCCGGCCGACCAGATCAACAGCTACATCGCGGGACTCATCCTCCTCGCGGCGGCGCCCTGTACCGCCATGGTGTTCGTCTGGAGCAACCTTTCGCGCGGTGAGCCGCACTTCACGCTGAGCCAAGTGGCACTCAACAACGTAATCATGGTGTTCGCCTTTGCGCCGATCGTCGGCCTCCTGCTTGGCCTCTCAGCCATCACTGTGCCATGGAACACGTTGGTGTTCTCGGTTGCGCTCTACATCGTGGTGCCGGTATTCATTGCGCAGATGGTTCGGCGGCGCGTGCTCGCCACCGGCGGGCAACAGGCCCTCGACGGGCTGCTCCGGCACCTGCTGCCGCTTTCCTTGTTGGCGCTGCTTTCCACGCTGGTCTTGCTGTTCGGATTTCAGGGTCAGCAGATCCTGGCGCAGCCGCTGATCATCGTCATGCTGGCGGTTCCGATCCTCATCCAGGTCTACTTCAATTCGGCCTTGGCCTATCTGCTCAACCGCGTGGCTGGCGAAGCCCATTGCGTGGCAGGACCTTCAGCCCTGATTGGCGCCAGCAATTTCTTCGAGCTTGCAGTAGCAGCCGCGATCAGCCTCTTCGGCTTCCATTCGGGCGCCGCGCTCGCCACCGTGGTCGGCGTGCTTATCGAGGTGCCGGTGATGCTGTCCGTCGTGAGGATCGTCAACGCTTCGCGCGACTGGTACGAGTCGGGGCAAGCGGTACGCGGGCGGGCGCTCTCCGCGAAATTCCAGGGCTGACCGATGACCAGCTCATCGAGTTCATGATGCAGCACCCCATTTTCATCAACCGGCCAATCGTGGTCACGCCGCTGGGCGTCAAGCTGTGCCGGCCATCCGAAGCGGTGCTCGACATCCTCCCCAATTCCAATATTGGCATCTTCACCAAGGAAGACGGCGAAGTGGTGCCGG
>DASZZA010000067.1:0-4974 GCA_035545135.1 Lacipirellulaceae bacterium
TGGCGAAAAATAGATTCGGCGCAACAGCAGAATGACTGCCACGCTGACGACCGTTGCGATGTAATAATAAGTGCGATGATCCCGCGCCCACGCGTCGGGCCACAGATTGAGAATCCCGAGTTCGCCGTTGGTGACGTCGTACCATTGAAACGCGACCGACCACACGATCTGCGCAAAGGCGAGCGTGAGCATGGCGAAATAGATACCGGCCAGCCGCACGGCGAAAATGCCGAGGAAGGCCGCGGCGATGCCGGCCGCAATCGGCGCGGCCACCAACCCGGGTATCATCGAGAAGTTGTAGAATTTGTGCAGGAGCGCGGGCGCATAAATGCCGAGGCCGAAGAACGCGGCCTGGCCGAAAGACATCATCCCCGCGCCACCGGCTATGAAGTAGAAAGCCCAGGAAAACATCATCAGGATGAGCGTCTCAGTAAGCGTATCGAGATAATAGGGACTGATGACCCAGGGCATGATCGCGAGCACGGCGAGAACCGCTATCCAAGCGCCTCGCGCGCCAGCGCCCGCGGGCTTCAGCACCGCTTCCGCGACGCCCGGGTCTTCCCAGGTTGCACCCGAGTGTTTGCCAAAAAGGCCTTTTGGCCGCAGCACGAGCACGACAGCCATCACGATGAACACGAGCGCGAGCGAAATCTGCGGCAGGAACACCGTGCCGGCGGCGGTCAATATGCCGACCAGCAGCGAAGCCAAAAAACAGCCAATGATGCTGCCCATGCCGCCGATGACGACGACGGCGAATGCTTCAATGATGATAGTAATGTCCATGCCCAAGTTGGCGGGAACGTGGGGGACATCGGCGACACCGGCGAAACCCGCCAGCACGGCGCTCAAGACAAAGACACTCGTAAACAACCATTTCTGGTCGATTCCCAGCGCGGCGACCATGTCGCGGTCCTGGGTCGCCGCGCGCAGCAGAACGCCCCATTTCGTGCCGTGGAAAAGGTACAGAAGCGCGATGAGTATGATCACGCTCATGACGATCAGAACAACATTGTAGGCCGGAAAGACCTGACCAAAGATGTGTACCGCGCCAGCAAAGCCCGGCACGCGCGGGGCAAACAACTCCTGAGGGCCCCACGTCATCAAGGTTACGTCGCGCAGGATCATCAAGATCCCGAACGTCGCGATGAGCTGAAGATGATGCGGCGCATCGTAGATGCGGCGCAGGATGACGATTTCGATCAAGAAGCCAAAAGCTCCGATCACCAGCGATGTGACCAGGACGGCGGCGAAAAAACCGGCCGTGGTGGCGGGAAACCGGACGATGATCGAATAGCCGACATATGCGCCAAGCATGTAAAGCGAGCCGTGCGCAAAATTCGATATCCTCGAGATGCCGAATACGATCGACAATCCCGAGGATACCATGAACAGCGTGGCCGAAATGACCAACCCGTCAAGCAGAATACCGATGAAGTCACTCAACTCGAACATAGATCGGATATCGCCTGTGAGCTGATTGTTATCGGCCGGTCAGTCGTTGGCACCCGGCGGACGGCGCTTGGCGCCCTCAGCCTCTGATGGCAACGCATCTTTGCCGTCGATGAATGTCCAATTGACCATGGTCGGCTTGCCGTCCTTAAGCGCGAGCTGACCTACCCAAGAGCCAAGCGTTAATTGGTGGTCACCCGCACGCATCGTCAGTTCGCCGATCGGCGACTCGAACTTCGCACCTTTCAAGCCCTGGATCAGCTTTCCCGTGTCGGTGGAGCCGGCACGCTTGATACCGGCGGCGATCGCTTCGATCGTCACGTAACCAATGAGTGAGCCGAAGCGCGGCGTCTGCTTGAAGCGGGCCATATAATCGTCTTTGAACTTCTTCAGTGCGGGACGATTATCGTCGAGCGGGAAACCGGTGACCCACCAGCCGACCGGTGTGTCGGCCCCCAGGGGATCCATGTATTCTGGCTCGCCCGAGAGAACGCTCACCACCTGCACCTTGTCAAAGAAGCCCAACGTTTTGCCTTCGCGAGCGAATTTGATCAAATCAGGTCCGAAAGAGCCGTTGAGCACGCATTCCGGCTTCATCCGCTCGAGGCGCGCGATTGAGGAGCCAGGGTCAAGTTTTTGGTTGGGAAAGTACAATTCGCCGGCCCAGACGAAATCCTTGCGCTTCTTCGGCATCGTGGCCTTGAACTCATTCATCATGTCGCTGATCGCTTCATTGATTGGACCAATACCGGCCCAACGCGAGCACTTGAGCGCAACCGCCTTGCTGACAAGCATCTGCGTGAGCATCGACATCGGATTGCGGACGCGGAATACGTAACGGCTGCCTTTTTCCCAGGTCAGCTGGTTGGTCAGCGCCTCGGCGGCAACGAACACGACCTTTTTTTCGTTGGCATAATTGGCGACTGCCAGCGCGACCGGCGACAGGAAGGTTCCTGCCAGCAGATCGACTTTCTCGTTCAGGACGAGTTCGTTGGCGAGGCGCACGGCATCGGCGGGTGAGAAGTTGTCGTCCCGATGCAGAACCTTCAACTGCCGCCCTAAGAGGCCACCTTTGGCGTTGATTTCATCAATCGCCATTTCCATACCGTTGCGATAGGGCAAGGTGAAACCGGAGACCGGCCCGGTATAGCTATTGATTTCGCCGATGGTGATAGGCGGCTTACCTTGTGCCGAAGCCGGCGCAGCGACAAGACTTCCGGCAAGGGCCGCCACAAGAAGCAACGCTGATGGACTGCGTTTCATGAGTTACTCCTGATCTTCTGAGGTTGAGACGCGAACTTGTTGGAAAAGTGCAACTGAGTTGGAAGGAACGTTTTCTCTCATGGATGCCCGCACTGGGATCGCATTCGTCGCGAGGACAGCCGAACCGAAAGATGCCTGCCGGAATGCAAGCAGCGGACCAAAACCTAGTTTCGAGCCGAATGGCGACTGAATTTCTGTCTCGCCAGTTTTGCATAACATAGGAACGACGCGGAGTGCGGAACGCGAGATCCGCCTCAATTCTTTTCCGACCCGCATCGCGCCACAACAGAAATTGGGACAGCCCATTCGCACCCTTGACCCCCCATACTTCCGACTGACCTATTGTGACCTTGCGTTCTCTCCAAGGCAACAGTAGATTTCCAGAAGGCAACATTACTGCATAGAGCCTCAGGCGGTTCAACCGTCGCGCCGAAACCTCGAGCGGTTCCCCGCTGCAGCCACTCGCACTTGTGTGGAAACAATGGCAAGCAATCGACCGGCGTACGCGGCGAAGCCGAAATTGATTAGGCGCAGCCCGATCACAAAAGCCTTAAGGCTACTTAATTGGCTTATTGAGACATCGGAGGCCGAAGTTGGTGTTCGTCAGATGGCCGCGGCGCTGCGTCTGTCACCCAGTAACGCGCACCAGTTGCTCACGTCGCTTCTCGCCGAAGGTTACGTGCAGCGCGATCCAGACTCGGGCCGATATTCGCTTGGTTTGGAGTTGCTGCGATGGGCGCACCGCATTGTCGGCCGTATCCCGTTGCGAACGGTCGCCCTCCCGCAAATGCAGGCATTAGTCGAGGCGTGCAACGAAACAGTGTTTCTCGGGGTCTATGATCCCACACGGCGGGAAATGATGTTCGCTGCCAGCGTGGAATCGATGCATCCCCTGCGCTATGTCATCGAACTCAACCGCTGGTTTCCGGTGACCGCGGGCGCTTCTGGGCTGTCAATACTCGCGTTCCTGCCAGACGCCGAGATTGACACTGTCCTCAAGAAAAAGCTGGTCGCGCGTACACCGACTACGATCGTTGATCCGAAGCGCCTGAGAACAGAACTGTCTGGTATCCGCAAACGCGGGTACGCCATCAGTCGCGGACAACGTGAGCCTGGTGCGGTCGGCATTGGCGCGCCGATTTTCGATCACGACGCGGAGGTCGTCGGAGATATCGTGATCACGTCACCTGAGCAACGCTACGATAGGCGGAAGGCCGACATGCTTGGTAGGCTTGTGCGCAGCCACGCCGACTTCATCACCCGGGACCTTGGCGGGCGTTATCCCAAGACCCCGCGTTAACTCGAGTAGGAGATAATGTACAGGCTTCCCCTTGGCCGTTCGGACATCCAAGTATCAGCGCTCGGACTCGGGTGCGTCGGTATGTCTGGTGCATATGGAACCGCGGATGAAAGACAGTCATTCGCAACGATGGGCGCTGCGATTGAGCAAGGAATTGATTTTTTCGATACCGCCGACATGTACGGCCGCGGCCACAACGAGGAGCTGATCGGCCGATTCATCCATGAGGCGGGGCGAGAAAAAGTGATCATCGGCACGAAATTCGGCAGCATCCCTGCGGAAGACGGCGGCGCGCCGAGCGTTGATAATTCACCCAAGCACATTGCGGCCGCCTGCGATGCTTCGCTCAAGCGGCTCGGCGTGGACACGATTGACCTTTATTATATGCACCGCAGGGATCCGGAAGTGCCGATCGAAGAATCGGTCGGCGCAATGGCCAAGCTAGTGGAGGCCGGCAAGGTGCGCGCGCTGGGCCTGTCGGAAGTGTCGGCGCAGACTTTGCGGAAAGGCCATGCGGTGCACCCGATTGCAGCCCTGCAAAGCGAGTATTCCCTCTGGTTTCGTAAACCGGAAAAGGATGTACTTCCGACATGTCGCGAATTGGGAATTACATTTGTACCCTTCAGCCCCCTTGGACGGGCCTTCCTGACCGGGACATTGCCGGACACATCATTCGATGGCCGTGATATCCGAAGTACTCTCCCGCGGTTTCAGGGTGAAGCAGCCGCGCGGAACCGTAAACTGGTCGCTAAAATGGCCGATCTCGCAAAGCGCTGCAACGTCACGATGGCGCAACTTGCCCTGGCTTGGCTACTTGCGAAAAACACAGATCAGCAGTGGATCGTACCAATCCCCGGCACCAAACGGCCACAATACGTTATCGAGAATGCCAAGGCTGCCCGGGCCACCCTTTCTCCGCACGACATCGCCGAGCTTGAAGAAATCTTCTCTCCGGACGCGAT
>DASZZA010000068.1:0-2843 GCA_035545135.1 Lacipirellulaceae bacterium
CCGGAAAAAAGGGCGAATCCGCTACACTCAACGACTCGGCCGTTGTTGGGTTATTGCGGAATACCTATAATTTTGGTGTATTTTGGGGAGCATGCAGGGAAGAAGCTTCAAATTGAACCGTTGGCATGCGGGTGGCTGACGGGACCTTGGGCCATCGCCCGCTGGAAAGTTCGGGTCGTGTACGAACCAATCGAGTCGCAAGATCAGACCGCTAGTGCGCAGGGAATTTGCCAGGCTCCCAAGATTCTCTGTCTGGGCGGAACTCACAATTCACAGGTGGCGTTGCGCGAGCGATTCGGCGACGACATTCAGGTTGTCGAGACAACACCTATCCGCGCGCTCTCGCAGCTTGGCAGCGGCGAATTCATCGGCATCTACGCCGACGCCGACCACATTGCCGAAGTCGTCAACGTTGCGCGACTCGTTCAAAACGAACGCATCCTGCAGGGAATGCCGGATGGCGTCGTCCTTCTGGACAGCGACAACACCATACTTTGGGGCAATGGCCGCCTGCGCGAGTGGACCAATCGAGACGAGATCATCGGGTCGAACTTCTACGACGTGATGGGCACGCCCGAAATCCTCGGCCCGGATTTCTGCCCCTTCCATACCGCGCTCGCTACAGGGCGTGCGAGCAGTTCGACCTTGCGGTGTTTTCAGAACCGCTACATGCGCGTCCACGCGGCGCCGGTCATCGACGGCGAGGGATCGCCGCAAAATCTGGTCGTTACGATCCGTGAGGTGACGGACGAGGTTCTGCAGCAACAAAAGTTATCGGCCATTCACAAGGCCGGTATTGAATTGGCGGACCTCACGCCCGACGAAGTTTCGAAAATGTCCGTCGACGAACGCATCGAGCTGCTGCGAGCAAATATTCTGCATTGCACAAAAGATGTGTTGCAATACAACGTCGTGGAAATTCGAATGCTCGATCCGAATACGAAAGCGCTCGAACCCGTCCTGGCCGTCGGAATGACCGACGAAGCCGCGAAGCGAGTTCTCCGGGCAGAAGTTGCCGGCAATGGTGTGACTGGTTTCGTCGCCGCGACCGGCAAAAGCTACTTGTGCGAAGACACGAGCGAGGACCCGCTCTATCTCGAAGGCGCTGCCGGCGCACGAAGCTCGCTGACCGTGCCCGTTATGTTGCACGACCGGGTAACGGGTACCTTGAACGTCGAAAGCCCGGAGCCGCGGGCATTCAATGAAAGTGATCTCCAATTCCTGGAAATTTTTGCCCGCGACGTTGCCATCGCCCTCAATACGCTCGAACTGCTTGCGGCCGAGAAGGCCAGCACAGCCGCGGCGAGCGTCGAGGCGATCCACAGTGCCGTCGCCCTGCCCGTCGACGATATCCTTAACGATGCCGTCAACGTGATGGAGCGATACATCGGTCACCAGCCGGACGTCGTCGAGCGCCTGCAGCAAATCCTGCGTAATGCTCGCGACATCAAGCAGGTGATCCAGAAAATCGGCCAGTCTTTGGCGCCGATGGAGGCCCAACCTTCGATGGCGCGCCTGGAACCGCGGCCACTTTTGGTTGGACGTCGGGTATTGGTGGTCGATGCCGACGAGGGCGTGCGCAGCGCCGCACACGCCCTGTTGGAACGCTATCGGTGCATCGTGGAAACCGCGCATGACGGCAGCGAAGCGCAATTCATGGTGCGCAGCCTCGCTGCCGATCAACATTACGACGCCATCATCGCCGACATTCGCCTTCCAGATATGTCGGGCTACGACCTGCTCTTAAAACTCAAGGAAATGATGGAACGAGTGCCAATGGCACTCATGACGGGCTTCGGTTATGATCCGGGGCACTCGATCGTGAAAGCACGCCAAGCCGGATTACAGGCCGTACTCTATAAACCGTTCCGGCTCGATCAGTTGCTGGAAACTGTCGAACAGCTTGTGACGAAGAGCGGTTCGAGGCAATCAGTCGAGCCGAAGTAGTGAACGGACGTTGGGCTACGTGATCTCTCGGCTGACTTTTTCCGCACGTGGTATTCATGTCGCCGATCGTTATTGTACTGCTGCTTCTGGGCGCAATCGGGCACACGATTCTTTGGGCGGCCGCCGTAAATCGCGTCCATGCCTTGGGAGTTCACCGGCGTTTGGTTCACGCGATTACGCTCGTTTGCGGGCTCATGCTCGTTTTATTGCCGCTCGTCACGGGCGGCGTGCTATTGGGCCGTTTTCCGGCCGCGCGCATGTCGTGGGCTACTGTCGCGACATACGGTGCGTGGACCTACGTTGGCCTTTGCACGGCGCTTTGCGTCTTTGCCGCGTGCCAGCGGTTGTATTGGCGGCTGCATCCGGAACGGCGCGGCGCGCTTGTGGCCAACCATACATCTCATATTTGCCCTGCTGACTCGTCGGGACCACTTGCAGCCGGCGTATGGGCGTGGGTGTGCCATTTGCCCGGCAACGAAGTACTGCACGTCTGCGTGCATGAGAAAAAGGTTGCGATTCCGCGGCTTGCAGCTTCGCACGCGCCCGTGCGAATCGCGCACCTCACCGACCTACACATGTCCGGCCGTGTGGGACGAGCCTATTTCGAACAGGTTGTCGAGGAAGCAAACGCCTGCAAAGCCGATATCGTTGCCGTGACGGGCGACATTGTCGAACGCGAGAATTGCATTGACTGGATTCCAGCGACCCTGGCCCGGCTTCGGGCCGAGGGCGGCGTTTACTACGTGCTCGGAAATCACGACCAAGAAGTGAATGTAGATCGCCTCAACGCCGCGCTGACCGACGCCGGACTTGTGCACCTCGGCGGCGCCTGTCATGAGGCAAACATTCGCGGTACGTCATTTATTCTCGCTGGTAACGAACTGCCGTGGTTCGAG
>DASZZA010000069.1:0-3980 GCA_035545135.1 Lacipirellulaceae bacterium
ACGCTCGGTAAGGCTCGTCGAAATGTACCGGGGGTCGGGGCTCCCGGTTATGACGATCTTCTTGATGAACGGCTCGTCATCAGCGCCCGAAGACTTGTTGGCCTCCACGGGTACTCCGCTCGGGAACGAGACAACAGCCGAACCGCCATTGGGTTGATCGGCGTCCTGGTCCTCGCCTTTGCTGCGAGGCCGGTTCTTCACCTTCTTCATCAGCATCGCGTAGTCCACGTCTGCGCCGAACGCTTCCTCGACAGCTTCCAGGTAGGGTCTATGTCCATCCGTGGTTAGCTGGACGCGCTGATTGCCGATCCGGGCGCGTGCATCGGCCATCAGCGCCCGCGCAAACGGAGCATCACGACCACCGACTACAAAGCTCACAATAAGCTTGGTGTCCGGGTCGAAGGCAGTCCACGTCCAGATGCTCCCGTAGGCGAGGTCCTGGCGCAGAGCGTCGGCCTTGTTCCGGTCTTTGGCATAGCAGAACGACCAGATTTCGTCGCACTCGATGCGCTCGCAGTTGAGGCCGCGCACTGTCTGGTCGTGGAATGTTGCGCAGACCTCCCCTGCCTCATGCAGCACGCGATAGACTGTGTTGATACTGACATCGCTGATGCGGGAGGTTGCCCGCAACGAGTTCCCCTCGCACAGCAGGGACAGGATCAGCTTACGCAGTTGTGGGGGCAACTTTCTCATAGCGCAGTCCACCGTACGGAAACTACTGCTTACCGTCAAGCAGTTTTGCAGCAACCTGTCGCACCCATCAGGACAGGTGGGCTCGCTGCACGGCGCGAATGGGCGCGTGGGCACTGGTTAGCTACCCATGCGGGTGCCGGTAAGCTGCCGCGATTTGGTTGGGGGTGGCCGCGCAGAGAGCGCAAGCAGCGGCGGCACAGGAAGCCCGCGCGGGCTTCCCAAGACCACCAGCGCACCTCTCTTGCTCCCGTCTTGCGTGCCGAAGGCGCAAAAAGTCAGACCTATCAAAGGTCTAACGAAAGCCTTGACGGCGGCTCGGAAGTACGCAGAATCAGGGCTGTCGAGACGCTGATTTCTGCGCCCTCTTGGGCTGTGGAAGACGGGGCAGCCGGGGCAACCGCTCCGGCTGTTTTCGTTTCTAGCTCATCGGGCCGGCCCTCCTGCGGGGTGCCAGGACAGGCCGTCGCCGGGGTTTCTGACCAGCCCGTCATCCCTCAGCCGCTTTAAGTAGGTGGAGATGCTCGGCGGCGGGACCGCGACGTTATACGTGTTCTTGATCCACTGCTCGATCTGGTTCCGCATCACGCCCCGAGCGCCGATGGCGCGGACAGCATCGAGAACCATTTCCTTGTGCGTCCGGTACGACGGTTCTGGCTCCGCTTCCCCTGCCTCGTCCTCGTCCGCCTCGGGTGGTTCCGGTTCGGCTTTGCGGTCATGGCCATTGAGCGTCGGTGAAGTCTGGCCGGACAACCTTTGCCAAACCCGCTTTGCAATTTCGAGTTCGGCCAGTTGAGCATCAAACTTCTTCATGTCGGCGTCGAACGCCGCCTTGTCGGCATCGAATTGCGTCTGTCGTTCGGCCTTCTGGCGCACGATGTTCTCGCGCTCGGTACGGAGAACGTCGAGGGGGAGCGGGTCTGCCGTCATGGCGCGGCCATATACCAAGGAGAAGGACCAAGTTGCAAGACTCAATTCACTACGCAGCTACAAAAACTTATCAAGAAGTCTCCGTCAGTATTATATGTTCCCTTTTGAGTTCTCGTGATATTCGTGTATAGTATATTAAAGAATGATTTTCGGATCGACCCGCCTGCACACAAGTATGGTCTGAGTTTTAACGGGAACCACTGACCAATTAAATCCCTAATCGACCCAGCGAGAACCGACGCATAGTTGGTGGCCGACAGCCGCAGCCGATACCGTTGCCCGTAGGCCAGACGGCGCGTCTCCGGCTAGCGTTAGTTCCTCGCCCCGAGCCATTCGAGTGTAGTGCCGTGCGGGTCCGTCCAGGCAACCGGCGAACCGTTCACCGACAACAGATATTGCCCCGGCATACTGGCCTCACCGGCTCGACCCGCAATCTGCGGCAGTAAGCGCGGGTTCTCATTGGAGACCCAATAGTCGCACAAGGCCATCGCGCGTTCGCCGAACGCCTCGCGCTCCGACCGCTCCGGGATATAGGCGAGAACCGCCGTGTGGAAGATCACGAGCGTCGCATCCTGCGGGGCGTCAGCGCAGAGATGAGCAAGGCCGTCACCGCGTAGATCGCCATGCTCAATTCGCGGTCGGCAGGCCGCTGCGATTTTCAATGCCTTCCGCAGATTGGCGCGTCGCTGTGTTTGCTCGGGCCAGACCAAGGTCGCCAGCCAATCGGCTTGTACAGAGTCGGACGCATCCAGTGGGTTGAGGTCGAGGCCAGCCCGCCAGACGATCTTCGGAAGCGAGGTGGGGATCGGGGTCGCCGCGTTGATCGCGCAGGCGAAGACGGGTGGGGATGATCCCACCGTGTCCGGGCGGATGATGTGGCCGGCATAATCATAGGCGTAGAAATCGGGGAGGAGACAGAGCCCGGCGGATGCACCAACCTCAATCAGCGCGAGCGGTTGCGGTAGCTGCGCGAGAACCGGCAACAGCGTCGCACATCGTGCCGGTTCGTTCGTCTGCGTCGAATGCGTCAGCACGACGGAGCGGACAGCATCAAGGTTCGCAAGCAGATTTTCACGAAAATCCGGCCAGCCAGTCGCCAGTCCGCACACATGGCGAACGGACGCCAATAGGAGATTGGGTTGCCATTTGTCGGGCGGCAATGTCGCCAAGAAGGAGAGCGTTTCCCTGTTATCCGCGACCCCATGCGAGATCGCCTCGTAGAGCGGCGACCGACCGCGAAATTCCTCATCCGCGAAGCGCCTGTAGAGCGCCGATAACCGCGAAAGCACGTCCCCGGTCATCTTGCACTCCTATGGGCCACGAGAACTGTCAAGGTCCCTCTGCCTCCACTTGCAATGTAGACACCAGCCGAAATCAGAAGCATTGCGAACCAGTCACTGGTCACTGGCCATTCGCGTAGGACAGGAATCGCCAAGATCGCGGTTATCGCGGGGGCGAGGGCTGCGAATGCTGAGCCGCTCGATGCACCACGTACACCGGCACGTAAGTGATTAGTGAGCCGATTGACCACTACAAGGCCGCAAACGCCACAAGACAATTTTAGGGCCACAAAATCTGATCCAAGTGTGATTTGAGGCCGCTATCGGGTGGCGGATCAAATCACATTGGCATCAGCTTCGGAGCCATTGCCGGATCAGCCAGTTGCCTGATTGAAGTTCAGTGCTTGCGGTTTGAGAACGACCAATCACCTGCCTTTCGACGCGCCGTCCGAGGTCCGAATGGAGTTATAGATCATGTCCGGGCCGAGTCCTTCGCCCGTGGGCCAGCAAACCGCACCAAAGTCGTTGATGGCGACCTGACCGAACATGCTGTCGTCGAGCGAGTCTATTTGGGAGCGAACGTCTATGGTCCCGGTCAATCCGTCGTCAAACTCGACGTGCAGCATGAATCCCGGCAGAGCGGAGACCCGATAGATTCGCGGCATGTTGAGACCGACCTGAACTTCTATCTCCTCGATTTTGCCGTCCGAGAGCCGGAATATTCGATCCTGTGGGATTGGCAGGGCCAGTGAGAGTGAGCGCGGCATGGCCGCGTAAAGCCCCCGTAGAACGCGAGCTACGATCCCGTGGGTGACGACAATCAGCGCCGGATGGTCGGCTATTTCAGACAACCAGCCAGCAAGGCGGCTTTCAAATGCCAAATAATTTTCGCCGTCCGGTGCGCAGAAGCACCAGTTATGTCGTCCATCCCCGTCAAAGGTGCCCGGTGTGAGCGCAACAATCTCAGCCTGACTAAGTCCCTCCCATCCACCGATTGAGACCTCGCACAGCCGCTCGTCAAGCCGAACAGGCGGAACTGTTTCATCAAAACACTCGCGGATGATCTCAGCGGTGCGGCTG
>DASZZA010000070.1:0-3543 GCA_035545135.1 Lacipirellulaceae bacterium
GGCGCGACCAAGACTCGCTGCAAACCGCCGAACCGAATCAGCGAAGCGTCGAACGAATGCTCGTCGATCAACGGGAAGGCGTACCGCCGCTCATCAAGGGAATTCTGAACGATCTTGATATCAATCGTCTTACGAATTCCGACATCGGCGAGACGATGAGCCGATTGGCGGATGAACTGAAGCGATTGTCGGACGGGCCGTTGAACGTCGCCGGGCATGAGATAACGTCAGCGCGGAAGACGGTCGAATCGCTAACCCCCACGACGAACCCGTCGGAAAACGCGTTGGTGTCGATGAGTGCGCCGCAATCGGAGTTGCTTTCACGGTCGCTGGCCGCTTCTGTTGGCGCCCAAGACGATGTAATCGCGACTCTGGAACGACTCGTCAGCGAGCTATCTGGCAAAACGGATTATCGCCAATTGATTCGCCGGCTTGCGGAGCTTCGCGAGGACCAGTTGGCGCACACCAAGCTGGCTAAGACTGAAATCGGCCTCGATACGTTGCCGCTCGAAGTAACGGAACTATCGCGTACCCAACGCGCAAGCCTCGACAAGGCGGCCGCCGGCCAAACATCGATATCCGTCCGCTTCGCGAAGATCGAACAAAGTATGGACCAATTGGCACGACAACTTGCCGACAGCCACGATCCGATGGCCGGCACGATGAGCGATGCGTTCGACCTTTCGCACCGACTGACGATCGGCGCCGACATACAACAGGCGGCGAGCGACTGGCGAGAAAACCGCGCGGGCCAGGCATTGGAACGAGAGCAAAGAATCGCCGACAAGCTTCAGCAGGTGCTCAACCTACTTCGCAACGAGGGCGAGCACCAACCGCAACAAATTGTTGACAAACTTAATCAGGCGGAACGTCGGCTGGCTGCACTTCAGCAGCAGCTCAGCCAATTGAAGCAACAAATTGCTCAAATGGAACGCGCGCCAAACGCTGCAAATCCATCACTACAGCAGCAGCTCGGCCAGCAGCAGCAGAACATTCGGCGAGACATCGAGCGGTTGGCCCGCGAGCTGGAGCGACTGCAAGCGGCCGACGCCAGCCAGTCTGCCCACAATGCGGCGAAACAGTTGGATAATCGCGCGTCGAACGAGGCGCATCAATCGGCACACGCCAGTCGGCCAGGTTCGAGCGGTCAAGTGAAGAAAGCGCAGGAGCAATTGGCGCAAGCGGCCCACCAATTGGCCGACCGGCGTCAGCAGGCTGAATTTGATTTAGCGTTAGAAATTGTGCGTCGCTTTCAAGTCGAACTGGGCGATATGGTAAAGCGGCAGCAACGCGTCCTCAACAGGACCGCAGAAGTGGACGCGGCTAGGCGGCCCGCAACCGCGCTTTCGGCAGAGCAGATTAAGGTGGTCATGCAACTTGCCGACGAGGAGCGGCAATTGGCGGAGTTGGCGAAGGAACATAGCGAGTCGTTGTTCGGCCTCGGACCGGTGCGGGTTAGTCTGGAGGAAGCTCAGCAGCGATTGACAGCCGCGGGGCGCATATTGCATGGTCGAGAGGTGGGCAAGCCGGCCCAGGTCGCGGAGCAGCTTGCACTTACCCGACTGGAGGGCATGTTGCAGGCGTTCGCCCAAACGGCCGATGAAGCCGGACAAAAGCCGAACGAAAACAACGCGCCGCCGTCGGCCGCTGCGAATAATCCGCAGCAACCGCCGCCGCGCCGCCCCACATTTGAACTTCTGGAAGTGAAGATGCTTCGCATGCTGCAAGCCGACTTGAACGAGAGAACCCGGCAACATGAACGGCGTCTGGCTGCCGCGGAAGAAGATCAAGCGGCAATAGCAAGCCTGGCTCAAGAGACCGCGGCTTTAGCCGCCGAACAAAAGCGCCTGGCCGAACTAGTCCAAAAGATGATTCTGCGAGATAATGGAAAGCAGCAGTAAATCGTTTTGCAAAAAGCTGGTTAGCGTCGGCGGCCACGCCGCAGCGACCGCCGCTAACTCGTTGCCTCGTCGGAGACCCGTTGTTCGAATGATGCTAATTCCGGATATCGCATCGCCCCGGGGTACGCTTCCGTGAGTGTCCTGTTGCCGAAGCGATTTCCTCAAAACAATCGATTCAGGGAAGGTAACAAATGCGCTTTTGCCTGGCGATAATCTTAGAGGTTGTGGTCGCCGTCGCAGCATTAGGTGCGACAAGCAATCAGCCGACATCGAACGGCGCCGAGTCGCTTGGCGACCAGTTGCTCAACGATTTGGCGCCGGACGCAGGAGAACCAACCGCGCCTCCACAGCCGGTACAGCGACCAAAGTCGATGTCGGAAATCGAAGCTTCACTGAAAGCTTCGACGCCGTTCCATAGTTTTGGCGCCGGCGCAAATCCCACGAAACAGACGCTCCTTCAAGTGCAACATAGCATGCAGCAGGCCGGACTGTTGCTCGCGCGGCCGAGTTCGAATGAGCAGTCGAATTCGGCTCGACTAGCGGCTCCCGTTCAGCAGAAAGTTCTGTCCGACCTCGACAAGCTCATCGCGGAATTGTCGAAACAATGTCGTTGCAAGGGCGGGCAATGTCAGGGCGGCCAGTGCAACAAACCGTGCGATAAGCCCGGCACGAAGCCTGGCAAATCCGGTGTGGCGATGGGAAGCGGCCGCACCGCCGCTCGCGATTCAACCGACCGCCTCGATCGCACAAGTGCTCAGCCGGTGGACAAGGGCCAGATCGACGAAACCGTGAAGTCGCTCTGGGGCAACTTACCGGCGCGCAGCCGCGAGCAGATGCTGCAGTCGTATTCCGACGAATTCTTGCCGAAGTACGAAATCGAGATCGAGCAGTACTATCGCCGGCTCAGTGAAGAACAGGCGAATTCCCAGCCCAGATAGCGCCCAATGTGCGCGGGAATGCAAATACCCCCAAGGGGATTCGAACCCCTGTCGCCGCCGTGAGAGGGCGGTGTCCTGGGCCTCTAGACGAGGGGGGCCTGGCTAAGGTGGAAGGTAGAGTGCGGAAGGGGGAAGGCCGCAGTCCGCTTCACAATCCGACGACGTAAGTATCGCGCATCAGCGGCAATCTGGCAAGGTCGCCACCATAACGGAGTTCCTTCCCCCTTCCGCCTTACGATGTAATCCCTTTCGTCAGCGCCATGAATGCTGTTTCCAAATTCAGTTCTTCTTCGCGGAACAGCGTCAGCCGGTGGCCGGCATTCACTAGCATGGTTGCAAGGTCGCTGTAATCGCGTTGACCGTCCGTTAGCGTGACCCGTAGGTATATTTCGTTATCGTTCACGTGGTCGACGATCTTGTGATCTTGGAGCAGCCGCGCTGCGGAGTCGCGATCGCCTGCCACGCTGATGTTGAGAACCGTATGCGGGCGGACCTTCTTGAGTAGTTCCGATACCGTGTCGTTGAACACCAGCTCGCCGCGCTCGATAATACCAACCTTGTTGCAGACGTCGGCCAGCTCCGGCAGAATGTGGCTCGAGACCATGATGGTTTTGCCCATCGTGCCGAGCCGTTTGAGCAGCGTGCGAATTTCGATGCGGGCCCGCGGATCGAGGCCGCTGGCCGGCTCGTCCAGGAGCAGCACT
>DASZZA010000071.1:0-4988 GCA_035545135.1 Lacipirellulaceae bacterium
ACGATTCGGCGATATTGTCGATCTGAAAGCATATCCCGAAATCATCAACGTCATGAAGCTGGTCGAGCAGGGACGGCTCGACGCGACCGTGCAGGACGTGCCCGTCTCTGTGTTCTACGGCCACGATTTCCCCGGATTGCACAACATCGGCGAGCCCGCCGCGCCAGGTTACTACGTTGCTTTTGTAAAGCGCGGCGACAATCGGCTGCGAACGAGGCTGAACGACGCGCTCTTGAAGGCCATCAACGACGGCACACTCAAGCGGATTTATGAAAAATACGGTCTGTGGAACGGCGAACAAAATCGGCTGGCGCAAGTCGCCCAACACTGGCCGCCAGCCAATGAGACTGAAACTTCGCCCTGGGCCAGTTTTCCGTACTACATCGGGACGCTGCTGTTGGCCGCATGGGTAACCATTAAGTTATCATTTCTCGCGATGCCGCTGGCGATTGCGATCGGTCTGTTGGTAGCGATCGGCCGACTATACGGTCCGCGCTGGCTCAACGTGCCGCTCGAGGCGTACGTTGAATTCCTGCGCGGTACACCGCTGCTGTTGCAGCTTTTCGTGATCTACTACGTGCTGCCTCAATACATCGGCATAGCCATTCCCGAGTTTTGGGCCGGCGTGCTCGGCCTGGGGATCAACTATTCCGCATACGAAGCCGAGAATTACCGCGCCGGGCTGCTCGCCATTCCACGTGGGCAGATGGAAGCTGCATTGTCGCTCGGTATGAGCACCCGAACCGCGCTGCGACGGATCATCGTACCGCAGGCCATGCGGATCGTCATCCCACCCGTGACCAACGATTTCATTGCACTGTTCAAAGACACGTCGGTTTGTACGATGATCAGTGTCGTCGAGCTTACCGGCATGTACCGCAAACTGTTCAATGACCACCCGCAAATGATGCTGCAATTGGGCGCCGTTACGGCTTTACTCTACCTGGCGATGAGCTATCCATTGTCGCTGGTCGCCCGGCGGATGGAAACGAAGTTCAAAAGAGTCTCAACGTAGTTCGATTGTCATCCTTCAAATCGCAAACTGGTATAGCGACGGCCGCGAGGCCGAATCGAGTGGTCCTGGCTTTCAATGGCCACGAATAGCGGTGATGAATTCGGCGTGGCCGCCAGCGCGAGACATAGGTCTGCAATCCGCAGTATGCACTTCGAAATCCCAATTCCGCATCCATCTACACCGTTCAATTAACACATAATGATCAACGTCCGCCAACTCGTCAAAAATCACGGCTCGCTGCGCGTGCTCAACGGCGTATCGCTTGCGGTGCGGCGCGGCGAAGTAGCCGCGGTAATTGGCCCCTCCGGAGGCGGTAAAAGCACGCTATTGCGCTGTATCAACGGCCTGGAAAGCTTCGAGCAAGGCGAAGTGCAAGTCGACGACGTCTACCTGCGGCCAAATGCGGCACAACACCAGATGACCGGCACACTCCGTGAACTTCACCGCCGCGTAGGAATGGTATTTCAGCAGTTCCATTTGTTTCCGCACATGACCGTCTTAGAAAACGTGATGTCCGGCCCGATGTATGCGCTCGATCGTTCGCGCGACGAGACGGAAGCCGATGCCCGGCAACTTCTCGAACGCGTAGGCCTGGCCGACAAGCTGAACGCCCGGCCCGAGCAACTTTCAGGCGGACAACAGCAGCGCGTCGCCATCGCGCGGGCGCTCGCAATGAAACCCGAAGCCCTCCTGTTCGACGAGCCTACCAGCGCCTTGGACCCACGCATGGCGAGCGAAGTGCTCAACGTGATTACTGGTCTGGCCGAGTTGGGGCAAACCATGATTGTCGTCACGCACGCGATGGGTTTCGCGCGCAATGTTGCGCTCACGGTTCACGTCATGCACGACGGGTCTATCGCCGAGAGTGGTCCCGCCGCGCAAATCTTCGATGATCCGCAACAGGAAGCGACCCGCGAATTTCTCCTCCAAACCATGAAGGCGTAAGAACGGATGCGGGAAATAGGGTGCTGGGAATTACTCCGGATAGGCTCCTCTGGCCCCTGCATCCTCCATCTCACTGCATCCAACTCAGCACCTGAATCACGGCAAGCACAATTGCCATGAAAACAACGATCCAAATGCCAAATCGCAGCGCGTGGACGAGAATCGCGTTCATCTGCTCATGACGCGTCGCCGCGCAAACCAGGCTCACGCTGACAATCAGCGGCACAGCATACCACATCCGTGTAGCGCCGAGTTCGGCAAGCAGGATAATCACGGCAAAAGGCATTTGGAATGCGCTGATCATTTGTTGTCCCGCGATTCCTTTTTCTTTTCGTCTTTTTTATCTTCGGGCGGCGGTATTACCAGTGGCCCGCCGTGGGCGTCGTAAATCGCCAGCACATTGAGCAGCCCCGCGATAACGGTAAATACCGTGCCAATTTCAAAATAATCACCCAATTTATAGTTCCATTCCGCCAGTTCGTCGGGATGCTGGACGACGTTTTTCGGATTGCTCTCATCGCGCGATTGGAACGGGGGCCCTCCCGGCGCCGGGTTTTCGCGCGGCGGACGCATGAAGTTGTCGCCGAACAGCGGCGGCCGATTGTCCAGTGCCCGTGCCCTCTGCACGAGAGCCGGCAGCGCGGGCAGTCCAACCCCCAACTGGCAAACGTACTGCCAACGGTCGTGGAGAAATTGCATCGAAAAGATGTCCGCCGTCGAGGCATACACGACGCGCCCACCGCCGATATACAGCCCGTAGTAAAATGTGCCCACGATGCACACAAAAAACAGCACGCCCTTCCCGGTGCGGCCTTGGTAGATGTGCCCCAAACCGGGTACGAGCCAAGCCAGAAACGCCGCCAGCCACGGGTCCTTCAAATTGATTTCAAGGGCGGGTTCGTCGCGTTTTGCCTTCTCCGTTGCTGTTTTTTCCATATCAGGTTCCTACACGCTGCAGCTAAATCGCGTCACTATTCTAAGGCAGTCGGCAATCTATTCCAGGGCAGTTTTTTGAGTCGGAAGCAGCCGTCTGTATGCGAAGCCCTGTTCTGGTCGTCAATTAGCGATACGGGTTCTTTGCGGGTGCCATGCTCTCGCCTTGGCAGCGGCGCGAGCATGTTTCCGTGCCATACTTACACGGCTGCGCGTGAAAGCATGCCAACTCGAATCAGTGACTTTAACGTGGCGTCCCAGATATCGTTCGTTTAGCGATCAACGATATTGGCTCGATAGTCACGGCGAAACAGCAAATGCCTACGGCGCTTCCGGCTCGCCAATCTTGCGCAGATACTCGGCCAGTTGCGCCTGCAGATCCAGCAGCTGCTGCCACTGCGAAAAGTCGATTTTCACATGCGTCGCCCCTTCGGGCCAGGTCGCTGATTGCACGAACGAACGGCTTTGCAGATGCAAGTACTCGAAGATTTCCGAGAGCTGTGCCGCCTGGCCGGGAGACAAACCGGCCGGCAACTCGGGCGCGGCCGGAATGTGCAGCGTGCTGTGTAGGTTATCAGAAGCGCCCCAGCGCAACTCGAAATCCACCGCGTTGGGGTCGAGATGCTGCGACATCTTCGACGGGTCCAATTCGCCCGTTACATCCATCCCGTTTTCGCGCAGCTCATCAAGCCGGCCGACGATTTGTTCTTTGGTCCCATAGAGAAGAACGCTACGGCCAATGGCGATCACGTCGCCAAATTGAAGGATGCGAAGCTGCACATCCTCGCCGTTGACGCGCGTGCCGTTGGTGCTTTCCAGGTCGGTGAGTACGAGCTTGCCGGAATCCTCCTGAATCTTGATGTGGTAGCGGCTGATTCGTTCATCGTTTAGCTGAACGACGTTGCCTTCCTCGCGGCCGATGGTCACCGGTGTGGGCAAATGTTCGAAGACTCGGCCGCGGTCCGCTCCGTCGAGAATTCGCAAAGTTACGTCGGCCATTAAAATGCTTATCGGTCGGGAAGTGTGCCGCTGCGCAGAGTCGCGGATTCAGGGCGCAGGGATAGAGCCAACAAGTATCGATCGTCGAGGATGCCGCCGTTGCGACATGTCACCGCGAAACCGTCCCCGACCCACTCCTATCCATTTTGCACGATAAATTCGCTGTCCGCAACTAGACAGGCGGAACGCGGCACTAGTGGCGAAAATGCCGCCGGCCTGTAAAGACCATCGTAATGTCGTGCTGATTACAGGCGGCAATGACTTCGTCGTCGCGGCGGGAACCGCCCGGCTGAATCACGGACGCAACGCCGGCCTTGGCGGCAAGTTGGATCGAATCGTCGAACGGAAAGAACGCGTCCGAGGCGAGCACAGCGCCGCGGGCCCGGTCGCCGGCTTTTTTCAGAGCGATTTCCACCGCATCCACGCGGCTCATCTGCCCGGCGCCGACGCCGACCAACATTTGCTCCTTCGCCAATACAATCGCATTTGATTTCACGAACCGGCAAACGGTCCACGCAAAACGCAGGTCGGCAAGTTGCCCATCGCTTGGTTTATTTTCGGTGACGACCTTCCATTCGGATTCATCATCCGGCAAGTCGTCGGCCGTCTGGCACAGCATACCGCCGCTGATTTGGCGGAATTCGTGATTGCCAGTTCCCGGCTTAATCTCGCCGACTGCCAGTAGTCGAACGTTGGCTTTCCACTTGGGTTTCGTGCTCAGAATTTCGAACGCTTCTGGCGTAAATTCAGGCGCAATGATCGCTTCGACAAACCGGTCCGGTTCGCAGAGAAACTCGGCCGCCGCCGCATCGACAGGCACGTTAAATCCGAGCACCGAACCAAACGCGCTTAGTGGGTCGCCGTCCCACGCGCGACGAACGGCCTCGCCTACCGTGGTGGCTGTAGCGGCGCCACACGGATTATTGTGTTTGAGCACAACGACACTTGGTATTGGCAACAATCGCACGGCCGCCAGTGTGCTGTCGAGATCGAGCAGGTTATTGTACGACAGTTCCTTGCCATGTAATTTCTTTGCGCGAACGAGCGAGCCACGCTCTGCGTGAGCAGAGGCGTAAAGAACGGCTTCTTGATGCGG
>DASZZA010000072.1:0-6412 GCA_035545135.1 Lacipirellulaceae bacterium
TCCCAGGCCCCTGGTACTGCTGCAGCGCTGCTAAGGCGCGCGGGTCAATATGGGCAACGTAGCGGTCGTTCTGCTCATTGTATAAATCGAGGAAATGAGCGACCAGTTCGGGAATATCCTCGCGACGATCGCGCAGCGGCGGCAGGTGGATGGGAACCACGTTGAGCCGGTAATACAGGTCCTCGCGGAAGCGCCCCGCGGCGGCTTCGGCCAGCAGGTCGCGATTGCTGGCGGCGATGACGCGGGTATCAACGCGAATCGTCTGCGTGTCGCCCACGCGTTCGAATTCGCGCTCTTGTAGGGCCCGCAGAAGCTTCACCTGCAAGTGCGGTGTAGTGGAGTTGATCTCGTCGAGGAAGATCGTGCCGGTATGGGCTGCTTCGAAGCGGCCGGTGCGGTTGTCGATGGCGCCGGTGAACGCGCCACGGACATGCCCGAATAGTTCGCTCTCCAGGAGGCTTTCGCTCAGCGCGCCGCAGTTGACGCGAACGAACGGCCGGTTGCGGCGCTGGCTCAGGTCGTGAATCGCATGCGCGATAAGCTCTTTGCCGGTGCCGGTCTCGCCTAGAAGTAGAACGGAAGCACTGCTACGGGCAACTTGGCGCGTGGTGCGATAAACCTCCATCATCGCGCGGCTTGAGCCGATGATGCCCGGAAGCGGCTCAACCGTCGGTTTGCTGGCGAGAGTGGTCGAAGTGCGCGTCATTGCGTGGGAAGCCTGGCGGGCGCTACGCCGGGTGAGGGAGCGCGGTCGAACGCGGCCGTATCGCGGATCACGTAAAACGACCGGTGGCCTGATGCGAGCTTGGCGAGCCACGCCCGCGCTTGGGTTGCTTCCGCGATGCGCTCGTTGGTTGGGACAGTGTCGGATGCGGCCGATGCGTGCAGCTGCTTTACCGTGTTGGCGACGACTTCGGGCGAATGGGGGCGTGGAACGGCGATAACGCGTCGGTGTTCGGCAGCCAGTTTTTTGGCCGCTTCCAGCCGTCCGTCGGCCGCGAGAATGGCAATTGGAACGTCGCCCGTGGTGGGGTTGATTCGCAATTCGTAGAGAACCTCGCGAATGCCGGGCAGGATGATATTCATGTCGACAAAGATCGCATCGACGTCGGTGGTGTTGCGGGCCATGGTCAAGAGATCACGGCCGCTATTCGTGGCTTGGGCAGATAGGTCTTGGCCCGCAAGGAGGCCAGCTAGATTCGTGGCTGCGGCGAGAGTCGGCATCGCGACAAGCGCTCGTCGTTCAGTCGTGCTGCGCGAAAACCACGCCACCGCATCGGGAACGCGGCTCGAGCCGGGGTAGGGAGACGATGGGTCGAGCGTCATGATCGCCCTCAAGGCCGCGAAACGAACCCGGCGATCCGGACTTTCGATAGCGTCGGCAAGCGGCGACGGCTTCCCGTCGGGTGTGAGCAGCGCGCTAGGGTCTTTACACGTCGCCAACCCGTTGGCGGCGTCGACGGCAGCGTACGGAAGATTCTCTTTGAGCGATTCGGCCAGGATTTCGTTAAGCTGCATCGGATCAGGCGTCGCTGCGTTTTTTCCGCCAGGAGCCAGCTGCTGCGACGCGTCAAATGGAGCCGCTTCCCACGCTAATACAATCGCTTGGCGACGGTAGTCCGGGTTGGTGGGTTGAAGCCGGTATAAAGCGCGAGCGAGTTTCGACATCCAGACAATCTGCGCTTGTTTGGCCGGAAGATGGATGGACGACAATTGCTTCGTTGCATCATTCCATTGCCAAAGTTCGACCTGATCGTTTTGGTCGGGCTTGAAGACGGGCGTCCCATGCGAATGGGAGTAAAGCGCCGCGGTGAGCGCTCGTTCTGCAATGGCAGCGTTGGCTTGCAGGAGCGGCGCCGCTTGCGGAACCTGGAGTTGCCGCAAAAGATTAGCCACCTCGATGTGAAGCGCCGGATCCCGTGTGTCGAGCATGGCCAGGAGCATGCCGTCGACCAGCGGGTGCGTGGTGGCAGCGCCTGCGGATAGCGCGGCACGGCGACTCGCGTCTGATTCGCGAGCCAGCGCCTCGAGGATCGCTTTAGCGGCTGTGCCGCCGGACGCGGCCAAATCGTGTTGGGCAAGAAGGCGCACTTCCGGCGATCGATCGGTGAGCTGTTTGATCAAGGTATCGATGCGCTGCGGATTGTTCTCCGCGGCCGAAGCAGCCGCCATACACGCGTCGGCAAATGCTGGGCCATCGGGGGCCAATTCCTTTGTACGTGCGATCTTTAACATATTGCCGGAGCCAAATTGGTCGACTAGCTCCTGACGTTGGGCGTCGGTGATATGCGACTTCACTAGATCGGCCATAATAGGCTTCGCGAGTTCCGGACGACCGAGGTCAATGAGCCAAAGTACAGCTTGCAAGTAATCGGCTGGCTTCTTGCGAGGTAGCTCCAATGCAGTGAGAACGGCCGGGTTTGATTCCGGCGGAGGCGCTAGATTTTCCGTGGTCGCAGCAGCACCGGTTTTAGACGCGTCGTTCACCGCGGCGGCCGGCGGAGCGTTCACCACCACCGGCGCGGGAGTCGCGTTCGTCGGCTTGGGTGCAGGGCGTGGCGCGGCAGGTTTGGGAGCGGGCCGCTTATGCGTCGTCGGATTCATCGCGCGATTCTGTGCCGCGTTAGCTGTGGTTTGCCTTCGCGTCGTCCTCGTCCTCCGCTGCTGGGCGAAAAGTTGAGTGCTGCAAACGACCAGGAAGATCGTCGACAGGCAGAGCGAACCGAACGAAATGGTTCTGCGGTTGTAAGTCATGGTTGAAGTTGCCGATTGTTGCCGCAAGCTGCGTCCTTAAGTGTCTCGGCTAGGCGTTCGCGCCAAATAGCCAATTGATGTTCGACCTGTTCCGGATTGGTGGAACCATAGCTGGTAAATGCTTCGATGGCATGCCGTGTACCCAACACCTCGTAAACGCGCTCGTCGAGCGACCCATGAGCGGAGCGAAAGACGTCGAGCGGAAGCTTCGCGAGCGGCACGCCGCTTTTCATGGCGGTGGCGACCAGCCGGCCGATGATTTCGTGAGCCGTTCGTTGGGGAACTCCTTGCATGACGAGGTGCTCCATCAGCGTGGTAGCATCGAGGTAACCTTCATCAAGCCGCGCAGCGATTACTTGGCGATTGAGTTGTGCACCGGCCACAATCAGGGAGGCCAATTCCAGGCAAGCTGCAACGGTATCGACCGAATCGAATAATCGTTCTTTGTCCTCCTGCAGGTCGCGATTGTAGGAAAGAGGTAGTCCCTTCAAGAGCACGAACAAGCTCGTGAGATTGCCGACAACCCGGCCTGTTTTGCCGCGGATTAGCTCCAACACATCCGGGTTGATTTTTTGCGGCATGATCGAGGAACCGGTGCAAAACTCTTGCGGCAACCGCAGGAATCCGAACTCAGTCGTCGACCAAAGTATCCACTCTTCGGCCCAGCCGCTGAGGTGCGTGGCGGTGGTGGCCAAGCAGAATGCGAATTCGAGCACGAAGTCGCGGTCGCTCGCGCCGTCGAGGCTGTTGGCCAGGATACCGTCGAATTCCAGCTCCTCCGCCACCATGTGGCGGTCGATAGGGACGCTGGTTCCGGCCAGCGCGGCGCTGCCGAGCGGAAGTTGGTTCACTCGCAGTCGACAATCGGCCAGCCGGTCGCGGTCGCGCTCGAATTTTTCGCAATATGACAGCCAGTAGTGGACGGCTAGGACCGGTTGCGCCCGCTGCAAATGGGTATATCCGGGTAAAACAACGCCCGCATCGCGCCCGGTTCGACCGATGAATGCGCGCTGCAAATTCTCCACGCGGACCGACATGGCGTCGATTTGGTCGCGGATCCACAGTCGCAGGTCGGTCGCCACTTGGTCGTTGCGGCTACGACCGGTGTGGAGCTTGCGTCCGACATCGCCGATCCGCTCGACGAGCATCCGCTCGACGTTCATGTGGACGTCTTCCAAGTCTTCGCGAAATTCGAATTCGCCGGCGGCGATTTGGCGGCCGATCTCCTCCAGTCCGGCGACAATTTGATGGCGCTCATCATCCGAAAGAATGCCAGCCTTCGACAGCATGTGGGCGTGGGCGATCGAGCCGCGAATGTCGTGGGCGTAGAGCCGGCGGTCGAAGCTCACGCTCTCGGTGAACTTCTCGACGCGGCGGTCGGTCGGCTCGTCAAATACACCGCTCCAAGGCTTGTCGGCCAAGGTTTTCAGCTCCAAGGAGTACGGCCCGATACACCGGGTCTGTTGTCGAAGCGTAGATTGCCGATTCGCTAGGCAACCTCTTTAGCGTAAACACCTTACGACGATGATGTCAACGAGCGAGTGGCACGAATCGCCCAAAAAATAGGCAGTGTTTTAAAGTATATCCGTGCCATTTTGCCGCAACCATCACGATCGTGCGCACTATTTGTGAGAACCGGCTTGCGGGCAGTATGATGTGCCCAATATTGGGCCGAGGCCACCGAATAAATGACTGGTGTAGCATACGATAAGTTCCAACTTTAACTCGCTACGAATTACCAACGTACACCAGCGCTCAATCGGGTCGCCAGCATGCGTTACAAAGTTTGGATTGCACTGATCGTTTGCGGGACGTTTTTGGCTTTGGCGCCTCCCGTATCGGATTATCTTGCGAGCCGCCAAATTGCTCAGATGCTGGTGGAACGAAAGGACTTCAACAGCGTTAGCCTGGGACAACCATTGATGTCGAGCGAATACCGCTTTGGCTGCTGGGCGCTTGGTGCGGCCATGATTGGTGTGGGAACTGTCGGCGGTTGGCGGGAGCACGGCGGCTATTTGGATGATGGCGCGATCTGACGGTGGTGCACGCGTGATAGTTTAGACACTATGAAGTGGTCACATGTCAGACTTTTTCCATTCCATTTCGCAAATCGCACCGCCATTCAATATGGTAGTGTTCGTCGTGTTGATTGGAAGCATAGCGGGTGTCATCGGCACGATTGCGACGCAAGTTCGCCGATACGCCAATCATCGCGCCGATATTCAGCTTAAGCGAGAGCTAGTCGAGCGCGGGTTGAGCGCGGAGGAGATCGAACGAATCGTGGCGGCCAACTCTCCGGATGCGGTGCGTTCGGACGACCATTGAGCCGCATATGCAGATCGTTTAGGTGTTCGAAGGAACAAGTCATTAGTCGGGTACGGTGGCGTCATGCGTATCATACCAAGCAGTTTTTGGCAGTGGATAAGCACACTGAATTCGGACGATTTGGCAGGAGTGCTTATCTGCGGAGCGGTTGTGTGCCTTGCGGCGATCGGGACAGTGTGCATCACAATTTATGCGATTCATAAGAACCGCACGGAGGATGCACTCAAGCGCGAACTGCTGGACCGTGGCGTGAGCGCCGATGAGATTGCCACGATCATCGGCGCGAAGCCCAACAGGAGTCAGTTGCGGCGCTTTCTTCCCCCACGAACTTAAGGATCGAAGCGAATTATGAATGCGTTGCTTTCAAAGGCTCCGCTGCTTGCCGACTGGTGGACGAGTACGTTTGGCAACCTCGAACCGAACCAGCGGTTCGCGCTGATCGTGGTGATCGTGGGCTGTGCGACAGGCGTAATTTGCACGCTGGTAGTGTTCGTCGCAAGCACCGTCAATTCGATTCACCATCGCCGGGTCGAATCGGCGATGAAGCGGGAAATGATCGAACGTGGCATGGGCGCCGACGAAATCACGAAGATCATCGAAGCCGCGATCCCACCTGAAGATGCGACGCAGCGCTGGATCGCCTCTTGGGCGAAGACGAAGAAATCATCGTAAAGGTAGCCCTTCGACTGCTCTATCTGCGGTGGGCATCGGCGATTGTGGGGTACCTGATCCACGGGCCTTTCTTTTCTTGCCGCGGTAGTTGCGTGATTTTTCATGCTGGTTAAAATGGATCGCGTGGGCAAATTCTGTGCATAGGGCAAACTCTTTCAATTTCCAACAGTAGGCGGCGACTAATGGCAAATCAGCGCTCCGTCAAACAGCGCTAGCTCGTTCTTAGCCATGGGCCGCGCAACAGGTGTGCGGCCGCCGCCAAGAATTCCTCGTTGGAAAGACCCCTATGAAAATGCATCGCCTCGTCGGGCGATCGCATGTGATGCTATTTGCATGCTTGCTGGGTGCATGGGCATCGAATGCCATCGCCGTCCCGATTACCGGCACCGCTCAGTTGGGTGGCTGGGTTTATGTCGACCGTAACAACGACGGCCAGCTCGCATTCTCGAATGAACCAAACCCCGAGTATGTGATTGGCGACGTCTCGATTAGTCTGTATTCGAAGGTGAGCAACGTGGAAACGTTAATCTCCACCACGCAAACCGACAGTTTTGGACGCTACCTGTTCGAAGGCCTTACGCCAGGCACGTACTCCTTGCGAGAAACGCAACCGGTCGAGTATGTCGACGGCATCGATACGATCGGAATATTACAGAGTCTG
>DASZZA010000073.1:0-6420 GCA_035545135.1 Lacipirellulaceae bacterium
CGCGCCAACGGATCAGCGGGCCGGGCACTAAGCGCACGCAACTTCTTACTCTTCCGCGCCGATGTAGCCTTCCTTCTCCAGGCGCAGGAAGATTTCCTGGGCGGCTTCTTCGGCGGTGAGGGCGAGCGTGTCGATGACGACCTCGGCGTCGGCAGGGATGTTATACGGGTCGCTGATGCCGGTGAATTCTTTGATAATGCCGGCGCGGGCCTTGGCGTAGAGGCCCTTGCGGTCGCGCTTCTCGCATTCTTCGACGCTGGTGTTGACGTGCACCAGGATGAAGCCGCCGTGCGGGGCGATCATCGCGCGGACTTCCTTGCGGATGTTGTCGTACGGGGCGATCGGCGCGCAGATGCAGATGCCGCGGTGCTTGGTGATCTCGGCAGCCACGAAGCCGATGCGGCGAATATTGATGTCGCGGTGCTCCTTCGAAAAGCCGAGTTCGCTGGAAAGGTTTTTGCGCACGAGGTCGCCGTCGAGCAGCGTAATCGGCCGGCCGCCAAGCTCGAGCAGTTTTGAGAGCAGCACGTTGGCGATCGTGCTTTTGCCCGAACCGCTCAGGCCGGTGAAGAATACCGTGAAGCCCTGGCGGGCACGGGCCGGATGGCTGCGGCGCAACTCTTTGACCACTTCCGCGTACGAAAACCAATTGGGGATTTCGGTGCCGCGCGCCAGCCGATCGCGTAGCTCGGTACCGCTGATATCGAGCGTCTTCTTGCCTTGCGGAACTTCGTCGACGGGGTAATATTTGTCCTCGTCGGGTATGTAGACCATCTGTTTGAAGTCGACCATCTTCATGCCCAGTTCTTCCTGGTGTTTTTTGAACAACTCCTGGGCATCATAGGGGCCGTAAAATGGTTTACCGGTTTTGTCTTTGCCGGGGCCGGCGTGGTCGCGGCCGACCACCATGTGCGTGCAGCCGTGGTTCTTGCGGATGATGGCGTGCCAGACGGCCTCGCGCGGGCCACCCATCCGCATCGCGAGCGGCAATAACGACAGCATGGCCGTGTTCATCGGATAGTGCGGCATGAGGGCCTGGTAGCAGCGGACGCGCGTATAGTGATCCACGTCACCCGGTTTCGTCATGCCGACGGATGGATGGATGAGCAAGTTCGCTTCTTCCTCCTTGGCGGCGCGGAGCGTCAGCTCGTGGTGGGCGCGGTGCATCGGGTTGCGCGTTTGGAATGCAACGATCTTACGCCAGCCTCGGCGGCCGAACTCATCGCGAAGTTGCGCCGGCGTGCGCCGAAGTGATTTGTAGTCGTAGTGCACCGGGAGTTGGAGGCTCTCGATCTGGCCGCCCAGATATACCGGTTTGCTCTGGTTCATCAAATAATTGACGGCCGGATGATCGGTGCTCGCAGTTCGGAAAACGCGCTCGGCTTCGCTCTGCCGATCGGGCACCCAGATGTCGTCGACGCGAATGGTGGCAAGCATCACGCCCTCGGCATCTCGCAAAGCAACCGTGTCGCCGGACTTCAGTTTGTCGGCAAATTCCTTCGAAACATCGAGTGTGATTGGCATTGTCCAAAGCGTGCCGTCGGCGAGGCGCATCTTGTCGCACACCGATTCGTAGTCGGCCTTGCGCATAAAGCCAGTGAGAGGCGAGAAACCGCCGTTGCACAGCAGTTCCAGATCGCACAGTTGGCGCGGCGTAAGGTCCCAGGACGGCCAATCGCGCGAATGGGCCTTGAGCTCGGCCGCTCGTTGATCGGAAACGATCAGATTAACTAACGTGCCCCCGTGGGGGGCGTTGAGATGGCTGCTCACTAGAAAACTCGCTCTGTTGTACTTGGGACAGCGGCGAATGATACGCCGCGCGGGCCCGCCGGTCACTGACCGGCGGCTAAGTGGGAAAGCAGCAGGGCCGCTGATACGACGGGGTTCAAGCCAGTCAATATAGGAAAATCTTGCTGGCGGCTCAATGTCGGCGAGACGCTTACATCGAAAACCTGGTCCCAATCACTCCCGTCGGCAACAGCGCGTCGTAGTAAGAAACCGGACGCTAGCGTGTGCCGCTCTGAGTGCTGATGGTGTACCTGCCGCCGGAGATCGAAGTGGATCGGCCCGACCGCCGTAACCGCGTTTACTCGGGGTCAAAGCTGCCCGTGTGCGAAAATCTAAGCCACCATAATAGTGCGATGAGCCCGACACCAGCGACCACCATCGCTGTACCTGCATAATCATTAAGGGCGGCGGCGCGATTCAATTGTTCCTCGCTTTTGTTGAATCGCGCCTTCGCCGCGACGAGCTTCGCATCGTCGCTGCGACTCGCTGGCCGAGGTCCTTCCGCGGTAGCGGCTTTAAGCGCCAAATATGCCTCGGTGTATTCTCGCGCCTGGTCGCGACTCCAGAGCATCTGAGGCGATCGCCAATGTTTCCAGGTCGCACCGAGAATAACAAGCAAAACGCCGACCGTGAGCGACAAAGCAACCGCAAATTTTTGAAAACGCGCCCTCACTTTCAGACCCCGAAACTTTGTTATTCGTGCCAGTTGAACTGCTCGGGGCTCAAGCCATCGTCGACATTAACCATCACAGCCATGGCAAAATCGTCGACGTCATTGGTAATGAAAGTGACGTGTCCGTCGAGAAACGCGACGTTAACTCCGCCCGGATGATTGCTCCGCGGCGCAGCGGATATGTAGCGGGCCGCATCGAAAGCGGCGCACGGCATGCGTTCAAGCTGAGCAACCTCGGGTTCCGGACAAGTATATAGAATATCGGGCTCCTTGCCGTTGGGCGCCTGGGTCACGCCAACGGAGTAGAAGTACGGGATGTACTTAGGAATACTCATGCGGTTTTCACCGGTCATGCTTTGCAGACATTTGTAGGCTCCGTAAACGCAATTGTCGGCCGGCCTTGATGGATGCATGTCGTAGGATAATAGGCTCGACCCACTCCAGGGCAGTGCCCATGCGCCGCGCTGGTCGAGTAAATTGTCGCGTGTGCGGACTTCGGAAAAGAGAAGCGTTTGCGATGTTCCGTCGGTAATTTGAGATAGCTTCTGGCCATACAGGGAAATGGCGCCGGCATAGGCCCACGTGTCGACATGCACAGGATTAACAAATGCTGCATAGTTGGCTTTTCCGAATCGGACGGTTCGGCCGCTATCGGGATCAGTCGTTTCGAAGAACCTTCCTCGGGCACTTTCGCTTGGACAAAGTAATGAGGCAAGCTGCTGCGACTGTGGATCGTATTGGTTTTGGGTCACTCGTACCTTGAAGTCGAATTGTTGGTAAAGAGCATCCTCTTCAAGGAAGGGGAGCAATTTTGCCATCCAGCTATAATCAGTGCCCGACTTCAGGTCGATGGCCTGCATATAGCCGTATTCGAGTTTGCGTGCCTCTTCTGGCGGCGCGAACGTGCCGGCCGCCGGAAGCGTTCGATAGTTTGATTCAAAGTCGTGCAGCGCGGTCCCTAGCTGCTTCAGATTATTGACGCACTGTGCCCGCCGTGCTGCTTCGCGGGCTTGTTGAATGGCCGGCAGCAATAGCGCAATTAGAATCCCAATGATGGCGATTGTGATGAGCAGTTCGATCAGCGTAAAACCGCAATCATCCGGATACGAGGCCGAGCGAAAACCGGTTTCGTCATGGCAGTCTTGCCCAAAAAAGATGTCAGGAAACCACTCTGTAGCTGACGATGTCGTCGCGGCACAATTACATCGGTTCCTGACACCTCCTTTGCAGTGTCCCACGTGCCGAGATCTGCGAGAGAACCATTGCATGGCGAGGCAAATTCGCGCCCAGGCTGGCAAAATGCGGGAAAAACTGGCCAATGGCCCCTGCTGGCAGGAGAAGTGTGCGAATGGCGGCCTCAAATCAGTATAGCGAGGATTTCGGCGTTGCCTACAATCAGGGACCCAGGCAAATGCTGTTGTCTGCGTGAGAACAGAGAGCGGGGGACAGTCCTCCGCAGTATTTTATACCCCGCACAAGTGGATGGTTTTATGCGACGTACGGTGTTGGTTTTGGCGACGTTCTGTCTGATACCCGCAGGGGCAGTCTATTCACAGAACGATTTTTCATCGAATGGCACTGCCGGCCAGCAGTCGCAACGAGCGCGACAAGCATTCGGACAGCAGCCAGGTGGGGGGGCGGCGAACGCTCCGGCAAATGCTGCGGCCGGCAACGACCCGGCGTACATGCAGCAGGTGAGCTACGGTCTGGGACGCAAATTCGCCATGAACTTGCGAGACAACGATATCCAGGTTGATTTCCAGGCGCTGATGGCCGGAATCAGCGACACGTTACGTGGCGCCCAGCCGAAATGGAACGACCAGCAACTGGGTGCGGCGTTGGAGCGGTTCGGCAACGAATTCCAGCAGAAGCAAATGGCGCAAATGCGGCAGGTTGCCGCGAAGAATCAGCAAGAGGCAGCGCAATTCCTGGCACAGAACAGCAAACGGCCGGGCGTGCAGTCGACCGCAAGCGGTTTGCAATATCGCGTGTTGCAGCAAGGCAACGGGCCTTCGCCGACGTTAAACGACACGGTTCGTTGCAACTATCGGGGCACGCTACTCAATGGAACTGAATTCGATAGCTCAACGCGGCAGGGCGGGCCGGCGGAATTTGCCGTTAAGGACGTGATCCCTGGTTGGACGGAAGCCCTGCAGAAGATGCACGTCGGCGATAAATGGCAACTGTTCGTGCCGGCGAAGCTGGCCTACGACATGCACCCGCCGCGGCCGCCTATTGAGCCGGGCAGCACACTCGTGTTCGAAATCGAGCTGTTGGGCATCGTGCAGAAATAGACGGACGACTTGAATGCTGAATGCCATCCGAACCAGCCGCACCGGATCGACGTTGCGGCTGGTTCTTCTTTTTTGGTGTGAATCGCCAAGTTACTGTCGTGCGCCGTTTGTTGCATGGCCCAAGATTGCATCCCGCGGCCGCTCTGCGCACGTACGAGGGTGTCAGAAGGGCCTTTGCCCACAAATCGTGTCTCTGGAACTCAATCTCTAGTTGGTCGTGCCTTTGCCACGCAAGTCCCGGACACCATTTTTGATACCGGCGGTCCCGGTTGCCGTTTTATCGGTTTTCGCCGATTTTTCTGGATTGACATCTTCACAATTGGTGACAATTCGGATAGTCTGGGCCGACTGTAACGGCTGGCATGGCGGGGGCAAATGGCCCCATTTTCTGGTCGGACCTCCCCAGCAACCTATATTATCGTGGCCATCGACACGTTGTCGTGGCTGCTTGCTTGACTGGCAGTACTTACGAATTAGAATCGGCAGCGTTATTTACCCAGCTTGCGTAGTCCTTGTTTTTGACGTTACGCCTCGGGTTTTCCCCTGATGTCTTGCCGGCTTCTTGCGGGCTTTGATGCGAACCTAACGTTGTGAATGATGGAGGACATGTTGATGATTCGCCGCTGTTTTTGCCTATCGCCGGCCATCGTCGCGCTGGCGGCCCTGATCGCCGTGCCTGCCATAGCTGGCGAGGACCACGGAGCGAAAGGAAGTGACTCGGGCCATTGCGGCACGATCACCAAGACAATCTGCTGTCCCGAGTGGACGACCGAGAAGCGTACGGTCGAGCATTGCGAGTACGCGAAGGAACAACGCACGAAACAGGTGACCTGCTACAAGCAGGTACCGGTCACCGAAGAGAAGACGTGCACGTACACCGTGATGGTCCCCGAGCAGAAGACTCGCAAAGTGACCTACAACGTCTGCAAACCGGTATGGGAGACGAAGACTCGCCAATACACGGTTTGCGTGCCTTACACGGAACAGGTTGAGCGCAAGTACACCGTCTGCGTTCCGTATACCGAGACAGTCGAGAAGAAGTACACTGTTTGCGTGCCACACTACAGCACGGTCGAGCGCAAGTACAACGTATGTGTGCCCCACTGGGAAACGGTTGAGCACAAGTACACGGTTTGCGTGCCTTACACGGAAGAAGTGAAGAGCACTCGTAAGGTCTGCAAGTGCGTTCCGCAGACGACGATGAAGAAGGTCACCGTTTGCTGCGGTCACTGGGAAACCCAGACGAAAGAAGTTTCGTGTGGTTGCAACGATTGCTGCAAGCACACGGTTTGCTGCCGCGTGTGGGTTCCTGAGACGAAGACGAAGGAAGTGCCCTGCACGACCTACAAGATGGTGACGGAAGAAGTGCCGTGCACGTACACGGTTTGTAAGACCCGTCAGGAAGAGCGGACCTGCCACGTGAAAGTTTGCAAGATGGTCCAGGAAGAGCGCACCTGCCAGGTAAAGGTTTGCAAGATGGTTCCGGAAGAGCGAACCTGCAAAGTGAACGTTTGCAAGACCCGCCAAGAAGAGCGGACCTGCAAAGTGAACGTTTGCAAGTACAAACAAGAAACCCGCACGTGCCAGTACAAGGTCTGCCATATGGTGACCGAGCAGAAGGAGCGGGAAGTTTGCTACACCGTGTGCAAGCCAGTTCAGAAGACC
>DASZZA010000074.1:0-32929 GCA_035545135.1 Lacipirellulaceae bacterium
CACACGATCGAATCGATACCGGGGATAGTGGATATCAATGATGGGTTGGTTGTGGCAGGTCCTTCGATACGGATTCGCACCAATGTATTCCGGGCGGCCCGGGCCGGGCTTACCCCCCGCGGTTTGGCAACGGAGGTGCAGACGGACATTTTGGGGACGGTTTCGTCGTATGTGCTCAAAGGCGATCGGCGATACGATGTGCGCGTCCTTGCGCCGTCGGCGGTGCATCGCAACGAAAAGAGCCTGGGCTCGCTTCCCATTCGTTCCAATGCCGGCGCTTCTATTACGCTGCAAGACGTTGCTACGGTCGATCGCGAGCCAGGCATGCTGGAGCTGCATCGGGAGGACTTGCGGCAATTGGTTGCGGTTTCGGCCCGCTTTTCGGGTGTTGATCTCGGACACGGCATCAAGGCCATTCAGCAAAAACTGGCGAAGGATTCCGCAATTCCGCCTGAGGCTTCGATCGAATACGGCGGACTGTATCAGCAGCAACAGGAGTCGTTTCGCAATCTTGCGATCGTTCTGGTCCTTGCTATTCTGCTGGTGTTTGGCGTGCTATTGATCGAATTTCGCCGGTTTGCGGAACCGATTGCCATCGTGATTGGATCGGTATTGTCGCTTTCGGGGGCGGTTATCGCGTTTTGGCTGACGGGTACGACGCTGAATATAATTTCGCTCTTAGGGGCCATCATCGGCCTGGGAATTACTGCCAAGAACGGCATACTGATGCTCGACTACGTCGAACACTTGCGCGTGTGGGGAGTTCCGTTGGTGGATTCGTTGATTCAATCGGGAGCACGCCGATTGCGACCCGTGCTGATGACCTCGATGACGGCGTTTTTAGGTTTGTTGCCGCTCGCATATGGCGTGGGAGCGGGGGCCGACATGCTGCGGCCGATGGCTGTCGCGGTGATTGGCTCACTGTTTATGTCGATGATCATGTCTCTGCTCGCGACGCCGCTGTGTTTTTACATGCTCGTGCGGCATCTACAGGCTACGGCACCGGCCGAGGGCTCAGCAGAAAAATGACTAGCATCTCGGAAATGCGAAGCAGGTGGCGGGCAATCGCCGTTGCGGTGGGCTTCGGCGGGCTCTGCATTGCCGTTGTTGTATCGCTGAAATTGGTGCATTCCATATCGGCCGGTTCGGACGAATCGGCCGCTGGTTCAATCGATCGCCCGGTTGGTGTGGAGGTCGCGAAGGCAGAGCTCGCGCCGCTGCACCCGTCTCTGGAACTGGTGGGACAAGTTATCGCCATGCCGGAACGTACAGCGGTGGTGTCGTCGCAGGCGGGTGGCTGGATTGATGCGGTCGACGTTGTCGAAGGACAATCGGTTCAATCGGGTGCCGTGCTGGTGAAGCTTGACGCACGGCTCGCCAAGAGTGATTTACTGCGCGCCGAAGCGGCGCTGGCGGAAAAGCAAGCCACGCTGGCCAAGCTCAAAAGAGGGTATTTGCCCGAGGAAATTGATGCCACACGAGAAACTCGCAACGGCGACTTGGCCAATGTGGAGTCGCTGCGAACCGAACTTTCGGCGCTGCAGAAGCTTTTTCAACGGCACGAGATTTCAAACGTGCAACTCAATACCAAACAGGATGCTTTGCGGGCGGCGGAAGCAACATTGGCGGCCGCGGATGCCAATCTCAAGCTGATGGAGCAAGGGACGCGCCCCGAGGCGATCGACGAAGCGAAGGCTTTGGTGAAGGTGGCGGCCGCCAACGTAAATGCTGCCCAACTCGCTGTGGATTGGTGTACGATTCACAGTCCAATCGACGGTGTGGTTGTTCAACTTTCGGCGCGATTAGGGCAGTATGTGGATCGGGCCGTCCCGCTGGCGACCGTTACCGATTTGTCGACCGTGTTCGTTCAGCTTCGAATCCCGAGCGACGCGCTGGCGAAAGTGCGTGAGGGTACTCCGGTCGATGTGCGCGTCGAAGCTTATTCAGGCAAAACTTTCGCCGGGAAGGTGGCGCGGCGCAGTGGCGAGGCGGATCCACAAACGGGCGACCTCAACATGTTTGTCGCCGTTTCGAATCCGAAAAACGACCTGCGGCCGGGTCTTAGTTGCCGAGCGCGCGTCTTTTTGCCAGCAATTCCCAACGCCCTGTCGGTACCAACCGCGGCGGTCGCCGATCACAATGGGGCAGCGGTCGTTACTGTGATCCGCAATGGAAAAGCCTATGAAACAACGGTCACTGTTGGCGCCCAGGCTGAGGGACGTTCTCAGATTCTATCGGGCCTTTCCCCGGGCGACACCGTAGCCACGAAAGGAGGCTACGGATTGCCGGATGGGTATCCGGTCGAAATCTTGCGGCATCCCAATAAAGGTTGAATTGGACGGCACTGTCTTCTCCGAGGCACAGATTCCGCAATCCGTTCGGTATTGATCCGTGCCAGTAGTCATGCCGAGAACCGCCGTGGCTACGGTACTCCTTTAATTAGAATTGGCAGCACGTGAGCGTTCTGCCCGTACTCGATCAAGTGCGCCAAGATGAATACAGACATGATGAGCGCGCAATCGAGGACCGCGCGGTTGAAGGAGTGTGCCCGGAAGGTCACATTCTCGGGCAGCGAGAGCTTGCGCGGTCGCGGAATGAAACGAGGGACCTCCTTCGTATACTGATCAAACGCGTTGCCAAACCGATTGCGCAAGTTGGTCTCTTCGTTAAGAATCGTGGCCCAGTGGGTGAGAAAGAAAAGGATGCCGAAGGCGACAGCGACGGTAACTTTCTCGAACGCCAAGCCTGCACCGACGTACGCGAGAAAGCTGAAGAAATAGAGCGGATTGCGCGACATCGAATAGGGGCCGTCGGTAACAAGTTCGGAATTCTTGCGACCCGAAATGTACGCCGACACCCATACACGGCCCATCGCCGCCACGAGCAGGACCAGAAACGACACGACTTCGATGGTCGTGTCCCAAAAGCCGCCGTCGACGTAGACGCTTTGCGAAACCAACGTAAAGGCGATCACCGGCCAAAATAGTATTTTCGGCACCAGCAGCCGTAAATTGATCTTTTTAGCGTGTGTTGCCTCCTGCGCGATGGATGATGTCATGAGTTCCTTGCTTTTCTTTCACCTCCCATTGAGCGCGTATCATGGCTAGTCTGCTATCATCCGTCAATGACAATCTGGCCCGATGCTGGATCGAGCGGGATTTCGGGCGTCGCGGAAGTCGCGCCGGACTTTATTTATTCCACGAACTGGTCTACCAATCCATTACAGACCACCTTTCATTTCGTGCCCGGAGTCTCGAAGAAGAGCCAGGAAATTATCCGTAGCAGAATCGGCAATCCTATTCCGAACGCAAACAATGCGACATAACACCAAGGGCCGTTTACATTCGGGTCGACCGGTTGACGTGTTTCAGTATCCACAGAATCGTCCTCCAATGCGCGCAGCAGCGCGCTCGCTGAAAAAACTAGAAATGGCACGTAGAAACGCGAGCGCCATCAAATGCGCAGGAGAACGTGCTGTGCGGCGAGAGTGTGCGGCAAATGAGCGGGGTCGGCGGTTTGGGTGAGACGGCTACGCAAGCAATCGCCGCCGACTTGTGCGGCGCAGAACTTACCCAGAGGCGCCGAAAGAGAGTAGATTCCGTGAAGGTAAAAGTGAACCGCTTCGGTCAGCGATACTTGAGCGATAATCGCCTGGAATGGGGTCGGATGGCCGTCCGTTTGCTCAACTCGTGATGGGGCATTGCGACCGGAATCCGCTGCTGCCAAGTTGGTCAGAGACCCAAAGACAATCACCAGCGCGAGGGCCAAACGAATCACGGGGCAATTATATGCAAGCTTCAACCAAAATGCCAGACGAACGGCACGTCGGAAACGGGTACGACGATTTCGGCTACTATTCTCTCCCGGCCCTGTGAACTCGTAAACTATCTCACTTAACAGCGGAGATCATGTGCCACCAGCTCCAGACAAACGTTGCATGTTCTCTTTATTGCACTGATGCAGTGATCGGTTGGCCAAGTAAATGTATGTTCGCAAAGTTATTCTGAGCGTGGTATGGAACGCGGGAGCGTTCTCGTTGGCGTTGTTTCCGGCGGCAGGGACGCTCGATTGGTGGCGGGCGTGGTTGTTGCTCGGCGTTGTTGTCGTGTCGACCGTAGTGACGATGTTCGGAGTGTTTCGCACGCGGCCGCAGTTATTGAATGAACGGATGAAGGGGGTCATTCAAAAGGGGCAGCCGACGGTTGATCGGGTCATCGTGTTGACATTCCTGGTCGCATTTGCGGGGTCGATCGTTTTGATTCCGCTGGATGTGTTTCATTTCCACATTTTCCGGGCGCCAGCGGCGTGGGCGTCAGCCGTGGGACTGCTGCTGTTTATCACGGGATGGTCGATTATCGCGCTTTCATTTCGCGACAATGCATTTGCGGTGCCGGTCGTCCGGCATCAAACGGAACGGCAACACGCGGTCGCAGACACGGGTGTTTACGCCGTGGTGCGACATCCGCTTTATGCGGGGGTGATGCTGCTCAATATCGGCATGCCGCTGTGGCTGGAGTCGTACGCGGCGGTGCTCGCGTCGATCGTACCGGCCGGGACACTCGTGGTGCGGATATTGTTCGAGGAGCGGTTTCTGCGGCGCGAGCTGCCGGGGTATCTGGCATACTCGGAGATGGTGCGGTATCGGCTGGTGCCGTATGTGTGGTGAAGTGTGGAGGCAGACAGGAATGTCTGCCCCGCGTTAGTCTACGGCGGGCGGTGTGGGCGCTTCGTCGGAGACGAAGCCGCACGTTTTATGGCTGCCATCGCAAAACGGGCGCTTTGTGGAATGGCCGCAGCGGCAGAGGGCGACGGCTGGCTTATTGGCGGGAATATCGAATTGAGCGCCGCGCGAATCGATGAGCTTGAACGGGCCTTCGATGACGAGCGGTCCGTTGGGGCGCATACGGATGGTGACTTCGGACATTTGGACTCCGTTTCTCTTGAGCCACGAAAAACACAAAAAAAAGCCGCAAAGTATTGGGACTATCCGTGGAAACGCGGCGTTTGGGGTGGGTTTCGAGTGGTAGTAGCAATTTCGTTGGAGGTTTGCAGCAAGGCGCACCTCGCTGAATCGGCCTGCTATTTTGGCGGATTTGCCGGCGGAGGACTAGATGCGGCTTGCCCAGGGCTGAGAACGAAGAGGACCCGCATCTCATCCGTCGACGGAGCGGCCGACTCTTCGGGCAGAGGCTGCGATGCCGGCGCCTTTTTGGCCTCGGAGCCGGAACGAAGTTCGGTGGCGGTGTCCAATCGTTGGCTTGCCTCTTCGCGAGCTCCGACGTTGCGAGATTGCGTGCGGCGAGCGAAGGAGGCGGTATCGGAAACTTCGTTCTTGTCGATATCCGATGATGGGCCGTTTACTAATTGTTTTGCTTCGTTTTCGGCGATTGAGGCTTTTGCTGGCATCGCAGCGCTAGCGGCACCCGCGCCTGGCGCGGCGGGAGCCGCAGTGACGAAGTTTGGATTGTAACGGTCGATAGATTTCATTTGTTCGCGCGGAACGACGCCGCGGGAGAATCGTCTCAAATCGTCCGCTAGTTTCTTGTTGGTACGCGACGCTTCATCGGCACGGTCGTGCACGTTGCCGCTCTGATCGATGTCGATGCCGACGAAGTTAGCGGAATCTTTGTGGAGGCTGGCCAGGCAGGACACAATCGCCGGCTCGGGCGCTTCGACAAGAACGAAGTGGGCGTCCTGCCCCGCGGCAAATTTGTCGGCAAGTTTGATGCCGAGTTCGGGCGCTTGTTGGCGAAATGCGCGGCCACGAGCGAACGGCGATTTGTCCTTTGATGATTGTGACACGAGATCGATTCGGTGGTCGGCCAGTAGCCGTTCGAACGATTTGTTCTGAATGGCGTCACGTGTGGCCACGACATGCACAATTACGAGCTGGTTTTGCGATGCAAACAAGTTCGACTCGCCTGAACCGGGAGCGGCGGCGGTCAATGCACCGCCCAGTGCGCTTGCGCGACCGGCCGCTACGGACGGCTTGGCAAGTTTGCTAAGCGCCGCCGGCGACGGAGCGCTCGTGGCCCGAGACCGGCTGGCGGCGGACAAGTTATCGCGATCGCTCGTGGGGCTGGTGGTTGCGGCGGCAATCGGTGCATCGACGGGTGCATTGGAGCTTGCTGAGTCGTGTAATTGATCGATGGCTTGCACCTGTGCTTGGGCAGAAGGCGATCCAACGATTTGGTCTAACCGCCCATCCGACGAACGGCTTTTGTTTCGATTCGATGCGAACTGGCGATTAGTCGACGGCTCGCGAAACGCGGGCGTCGCGGCTGGGCCTGGGGGTTGCTCGGCCAACTCGCGCACTGCATTCTGAGCGACGTGGTGCGAGTTCTTCGCCCGCTCATTGTCTGACTGGAAGAACATGATCAGCAGGCCGGCAGCCATCGCCAGCGAGGCCCAAAACCAGGCACGGCGCGAACCGAAAATGGTGATCCTCGGCATCGTGTTGCCAAATCGAGTCGCCGGTGCTTCGGCAGGAGCGGGTTTTACATCGCGGGCGCGGCGAACGATTTCATCCGTCAAATCGCGGCCGAAGGTCTTCGGCGGCAGCTCCTGCACGGATTGTGAGACGGATCGCAGCTGATCGAGCAATCGTTGCGCAGCCGGATCGGCAACCAAACGTGCTTCGACCGCGGCGTGCTCGTCGGCCGAGAGTTCGCCGTCGAGGTAGGCGCTCAGCAGCTCATTATCGAGTTCGTGATTTGGTTCTTGATCGCTCATCGAGTGTCGGCGATTTTTTCGGCGTGCAATCGCGGTGCCAGGAGGTCGCGCATTTCAAGCCGTGCCCGGAACAATCGACTTCGCACGGTGCCCACGGGCAGGTCGAGGATTTGGGCAATTTCGTCGTAACGGCAACCGTCGATTTCACGTAGCACCAAAATCTGTCGGTGTTCAAAGGTTAGCTCGGCCAACGCGGCGTGGACCCATTCGGCCCGCTCCTGCTGAATCGCACCGGCTTCGGCCGCCGGCTGGCCATCGACTGGTTCACTTCCCAGCAGCGATTTCAATTGGTCGAGCGAGGTTTCCCGGTGTTCCCTGCGGACGTGGCTCATGGCCAGATTAAATGCGATGCGATACAACCACGTATAAAATGCCGAGCGGCCGCGGAACGAATCGAGCTTGACGTAGGCCTGCACAAAGGCGTCCTGCACGATATCGGCCGCATCGTCGGCCGAGCCGAGCACGCGTAGGAGCGAATTGTACAATCGATCCTGGTAGGCGCGGACTAACCGGCCAAAAGCCGCCGAATCGCCGGCCAACGTGGCCGCAATGAGGGAGGCGTCGTCGCTCAAACTTCGCTCGTTGGGTTGGACGCTTGGGGGACGAGTAAAGTTCCATGGAATATGCGGGAATAGGTCATTGTTCCGGCATCACCGGTTATTGTCAAACAGACCGAGAGAATGGGAGATGGGGAGAGAGGGGGAGAGGGGGAAACAAGGAGATCGTGTTTGAGAGCCGGACATGACGACGCGTTGAGTTGGATTGATGGTGCGCTGGGGGAGTTGGAGCGCGCGGGGCTGCGTCGCCGGTTGGCGGTGCGTCGCGGCATGCAGACGGGTCGCGTGGTGCTTGATGGGCGCGAGCTTATCAACTTCGGTTCGAATGACTATTTGGGACTGGCTTCGGACGAACGCTTAATTGAAGCAGCCCGAGAGGCCGCCCAGCGCGAGGGCTGGGGCAGTGGTGCGAGTCCTTTGGTCAGCGGGCGGAGTGAAACACATGCGGAGTTGGAACGGCGTCTAGCGGAGTTCGAAGGTGCAGAGGCGGCGCTCGTCTTCCCGTCGGGCTTTGCGGTGAACGCTGGCGTAATGCCGGCGCTGGTGGACGAGCGCGATGCCATATTCGGCGATGCCAAGAATCATGCGAGCCTAATCGACGGATGCCGGCTGTCGCGGGCGAAGCGATTTGTATTTCCGCATCGCGACGTGGCAGCGCTGGAACGAATGCTGCGTGAATCGGGCGACTTCCGTCGTCGACTGATTGTGACCGATACGTTGTTTAGCATGGATGGCGATCTAGCGTCGCTCCTTGAAATTGCCGACCTGGCGGAGCGGTACGATGCGATGCTAATGGTGGATGAAGCGCATGCAACGGGTGTTTTTGGGTCGCATGGGCGCGGGGTGGTGGAATGTATGGAGTCTGTCCGCCTTTTCCGCTCGGAGAAGAAGGGGACTGAGCCATTTGTCACGCGGCAGGGCGCACTACCAAGTCGCCCTCACCCTAGCCCTCTCCCAGAGGGAGGGGTGACGGGCGAGCGCGTGCATATCCGAATTGGCACGCTGAGCAAAGCGCTGGGCAGCGGCGGTGGATTTGTCTGTGGTAGGCGATCGCTGATTGAGTGGCTCGCGAATCGGGCGCGGACATATGTGTTTTCTACGGCGCAACCAGCGGCCACGAGTGCGGCGGCGATTGCGGCACTCGATATCGTCGAGCAGGAGCCGCAGCGCCGCGAGGGTTTGCTTGCCGCAGCGACGAGCTTGCGACGACAGCTTCGTGAGCAGGGCTGGAACGTGGGCAACTCGCAAAGCCAGATCATTCCGCTCATCGTCGGCGACGCCGATCGCACGATGCGGCTCGCCGCCTCATTGCGCGAAGCCGGGTTTTTTGTTCCCGGCATCCGGCCGCCGTCGGTTCCGGAGGGCGAGTCGCTACTGCGGTTGAGTCTTTGTTATCACCACACGGCGGAAATGGTCGGCGATCTGCTTAAGGCGCTTGGTGATCAAGGTCCAATGATGGCTTCACAATAAAGCAATAAACCGGACTGGTGTCGTCCACGCGGATCACGGCAGCGGCTTTACTTTGATGTTGCGGAAGTGGACTTCGCTATTTGGATCGTGTCCCTGCAGAGCGAAGGTGCCGGAGCCCAAGACATTGTCTTTGAAGCCACCTTCGCGCTGGAAACCTTTGGGCCAAGTGAATTGGTTGACGACTTTGCCATTGACTTTCACCGTGATGTGCTGGCCCTTCACGACAACTTCCTGTGTGAACCACTCGTTATCCTTGGCGGGCGAAACGTTCATGATGTTTTTCAACTGATACAGGCTGCCGGTGCGGCGGGGGTCGGAGTGCGAGTTGTCGATTTGCGCTTCAATGCCCGTGCTGGGAAATCCCTCCGGTTGGTAGTGCGTGTGGAAATACATGCCCGAGTTGGAACCCGGTTTGGTGAGGATGTCACATGACCAATCGAAGTCCTTGAATTTCGCGTGGTTGACAGGTCCCACGTAGAAGAGGTGGCACGTTTTGCCGTGGGCCACAATTTGACCATCGACGACCTTGAACGTGTCGGGGTGGTCTTCGGAAGTTTTCCAGCCGGTGAGGTCCTTGCCGTTGAAGAGGCTATACCACCCATTGCTGTCCGGCCTGATTTTGGCTTGGTGGTTCTTGGATTCTGCGGCGTTGGCGGAAGCTGTGCTAGCGGCAACGATTAGGGCTAGTAGCAAGGTGAAATGCCGCAGATTTCTCATCGGGAAGTTCGCCATTTGGGGTTGTCACGGGAATGTGGGTGAATAAAGTGTTTCTATCTTAGCAGCGGTCGTGCATACATAGCTAGCGCCAAACGGTGCTAAGTACCCCCGCGGCGAGGCATTGCATCAAGGGCCCATGGGCTCGAAGAGAGGCCTGGTTTAAGGCGGTTTTGAGGTTTGCGGCCAAATCATGTGGACCTACTGAAACACATCGCAATTCGACCGTAAGAGAAGGCGGAGACCACTCGGGCTTTCCCCATTAGGGGGGGCATCGAATTTTGATTGAAATGGGAAGTTGCGATGCATCACCAATCTACCGCCGTGATATCGTCGACCCTGCTTTCGCCGGAAGAAGAGCTTGCCAACCGAATCACGCATGGCATTGGCCTGCTTCTGAGCATCGCGGGCGTTGCGGTGATGATCGCCGTGTTAGGACGCGGAGACGATGGTTGGCGGATTGCTGGGTGCAGCGTTTACCTGTCAAGTCTCATTAGCGTCTATTTAATGTCGACGCTTTCGCACACGTTTGAAACGCCGCGACTGCGTTCGCTTTTTCGGGCACTCGACCAGGGGACCATTTATTTGCTGATTGCGGCGACTTACACGCCGTTTTCGATGGCCTACCTGCACACGGTGCCATGGTGGATCGTGTTGGCCCTCGTGTGGGGAATCGCGTTGTGGGGATTTATTTCGAAAGTGTGTTTCGCGTACCGCGTGGAAGAAGTTTCCATGTGGCCGTGCATCGTACTGGGCATGATCCCATTTGTTTGCGTGCCGAGCCTAGTGGGCGTCGTTTCGCTGGCGGCGCTATGGTGGATGCTGCTGGGTGTGGCGTTCTATACGCTTGGTTTGGTTTTCTGGGTCAATGATCGCCGGGTGCGGCATTTTCATGCCGTGTGGCACGTGCTGGTGATGGCGGGTAGCACTTGCCATTTTGTGGGCATTCTGATGTTTGTCGTGTTGGCGCGATAAAGCGACCGCGCCCTTCGAAGACTGAGGAAGTGCCGCTCTCTTCCCTCCGTTGCATCAATGATGGTCGCCGAATTGGTAAGAATTCGGATTTCTTGGCCACCTGAATTCTTGCGAATTCCGCTACCGATCTTCGGCTTGCGATCGGAGTCGCATGTAGAGTTCCTGGATTGTGCCAATGCAGGGGCGACCGTCGGCGGCTAGCGTATAGCAGCGCGCCTCGTCGGACTTCGACTTGGCGAGTAACTCACGAATGCGGCGCGGTGTTCCCTCGCGGACGTCGGCTTCGACATCATCATAGGCAAGGCCGAAACACGCGCAGATCGGCGCATTGGGGTCGTAGGGATACACGGGCGCTTTCAGCTCGTCCATGAGAACAAGTGCGCCAAATGGATTGAAATAGGCAACCTCGCAGCGGGCGAAAGGGCAAAACCAGGCCGAGTCCTGCAACTTCAAGCGGGATTCGGGGCGGATGTGCGTATTCAACGGGCCATGCTCAACTTGGAGTCCTAACGTGCGGCAGCGCGGGCAGTACGCCCGGCCATCGTCGTCGGGCTCGCGTACAAAAGCTTTATTCATGCGGTTTAATCACACGTGTTTGCGTAGTTCTTCGGGTCGCAACTTTCGCATTGTAGCGCGTAGCGCGAATTGCAGTTGTAATTTATGCGATCGGTGTAATGGGTGTGGCATAGAAAGCCCGGAGTCGCTAAATCTTTCGTGGCAAGCTTAACTTACCCAGTCGGTCAACCCGATGATAACCATGACAGCACAGCAGGCGGGCGAGAAAGTGTAGTTCTGGTCGCCGAAAGCCGTGCGAGGCGCGCATAAAACCGGAGCAACCAACGTGGCTGCTCGATCGACCATCAAGAAGCCATCCGCTCGAAAGACGGGCCGCAGATCCGATCCGCTGCGGGGTGCGAGAAAGGGTATTGGGGCCCACAACCGTCCGCAGCCGCTGGCCCCAACGACGACGCCAGAAACGTTCGCTGGCGGCGCGCTGCTACCGACGGTCGCGGCGGCGGCCCGGCAGAGCGCGCAGCTCCCGCCATTCGCTCCACTGTTGGAAGAGTTGGAAGTAGCGGGCTGGAGTTCGCACCGGCGGACGTTGAGCGGAAATTTTCACGATTGGATGCTGCTCGAGCGTCGCCTGCTGTTGGTCATGGCGGGACACGCGGCGAGCACTGATCCTCTCGATCCGGTGGAAGCGGCGCTGGTTGCGCAGGGCACATGGGCGGCCATTCGTTCGCACGCCCGTCACGCCGCCGATGCCGGAACGCTTTTGTCTCTGACGGCGCAAAGTCTTTGGCCAATCGCGAACATGGGACTGCAGGCTTCGGTCGCGGTCGCGCTCGTAGACTTGGATGGTGGACAGGCGAGCGTTGCGACGGCTGGTGATTGTTTGGCGATGAAGATTCGCGCGTCGGAATGCGAACAAGTCGTCGTCAATCAACCAGCGGTCGGCGCCGATTGCGAGTACTTATATCCGAGCCAGTCGGTGCAGTTGTCGCTTCGCGAACGAATCGTGCTGGTGGCCGATGAGGCGTCGCGTCGGCCGGCAAAATTGGCAGCAAAGATTGAGAGGAGCTTCTCGCAGCTCGATGCCGAGTCTCATCGTCGCATGATGGCGGCAGATGCAGTGATGCTGGTGCGGCAATTTTACGATCAGCCGAGCAAAGATGACACTCGTCCAACGGCGAGCGTTGTCGCGGTGCGACGACATTAAGAAACGATCTGTGCTCGTGTATCGTGCAGCAACGAGTAAGCGCGACGCAAAAGCTGGTCGAGACCTTGGCCGGTAACGGAGGAAAACAGCAGCACTTCGCGGCCCGTTACGGCGGCGAGATTCTGCTGCACCTCATCAGCGTCTGGTAACTCCGCTTTGCTGACGGCGATGATCTCGGGCCGTTCAGCTAGCCCGTGGCCGTACTGCTCCAGTTCATTTCGGATCGCTCGGTAGTTCTCGATCGGATCGGTGCGATCGACCGGTTGCGGCTCAACGAGGTGGATGAGAACGCGGGTGCGTTCGATGTGACGCAAGAACTCATGTCCCAAGCCGGCGCCGGCGTGAGCGCCTTCGATCAGGCCGGGGATGTCGGCCATGACAAGCGATCGATCCAGGTCGATTTGGACGATGCCTAAGTGCGGTATTTTCGTGGTGAAGGGATAATCGGCGATTTCTGGCCGCGCGCGGGAAACGCGACTCAAGAGCGTGCTTTTGCCCGCGTTGGGTTTGCCGATGAGGCCCACATCGGCAATGACTTTCAATTCCAGCGTAAGTTGACGGGATTCGCCTTCTTCGCCGGGAGTGAAATCGCGCGGCGCCTGATTGGTGGCTGATTTGAAGCGCGTGTTGCCTTTGCCGCCTTTGCCACCGCGGGCGGCGATGACACGATCGCCGAGCGATGCGAGATCTTTGAGCACCAACTCGTGAACGTCGTCGGTCACGACGGTACCGGGCGGAACGCGGATCACGAGGTCTTCGGCGCTGCGACCATGGCAATTCGAGCCTCGGCCGTGTTCGCCGCGTCCGGCGCGCCATCGTTTTCGGTGGGCTAAGGCGGATAAGCTATCGACGCCCGGCTCGGCAACGATGACGATACTGCCGCCGTCGCCGCCGTCGCCGCCATCGGGACCACCGCGTGGGACGTACTTCTCGCGACGAAAGCTGACGCATCCGTCGCCGCCACGGCCGGCTTCGACTTCGATAGTGACGCGATCGACGAACATGGGAAGAGGTCGGAGTTCAGAGAGAAGAGAAATAGAAACAGGGATGCCGCGGTGGCATCCCTGTGCAATGGCTTTGGTTGTTCGTCCGGGTCAGTTTGAGCTGGGGATTACGTTTACGCGGCGTCCGTCGCGGTCGAAGACGACTTGGCCATCGACTAGTGCGAACAACGTATAGTCCTTACCCTGGCCGACGCCTTTGCCGGCGTGGAACTTAGTGCCGAGTTGGCGGACGAGGATGTTGCCCGCGAGAACCTGTTCGCCGCCGTAGCGCTTGACGCCGCGTCGTTGGCCGTTGGAATCGCGACCGTTGCGGCTGGAACCTTGACCTTTCTTATGTGCCATGGAAATTGACCTGGGGGCTAAACCGCAAGCGGATGTGACAGTGGGGCCACTTTCAAGGCACCCTCAATCTGCCCTCTGCCAGAGAGAGGGTTTTGACTCGTAGCCCGTCTATCCTATCGGTAGACCCAGCGGTAGGCAACCCCGTCGGTCACGCCGTAGAGATAGGCCTTGTCGAGCGGGACCCCATAGCGAAATTCGCGCTCGTTGGGGTCAATGGCATCGCCAGGACGCCAAAAATTAAGCTGCAGCGTTTTGCGGACAAATCGCCGGCCTCGACCCGGTGGATCGCCGGGGTGATAAGCGGCCGGATCATCGGTCCAGCGGTACGCATTGGTCAGCCCATCCACATAGATGGAAAAGAAGTCGATACGCGGATCAACATCGACCCAGGTCGCGACGCCCCAGACGCTTCGGTCGATGCGGCCGTCGCTAACCGGGATTGGTTGCTTCGAGATCTCGACGTCGTTGAGCAGCATGTGGCCAGGTGTCTCGCGTTGGTTGATCGCAGCGACTGCTGCCGGAATGACGCGATCGAGATACGACTTCGCGACGGGTTGCCCGTTGGGTTGGCGGTCATGTGACTCTAAAACGAACTGCGGCAGAAAGCGGATGGGCCCACCCTTGGCCATTTCAGTGGTGTACACACCGCCATCGCCGACCACAGGCTTGAGAACCTGACCCGTGTTGCGGACGCGATAGACCATATACCAGATGAGCTTCCGTTGCGTTCCGCCGGAAGGCAGAGGCACGTCGACTTCGATCATTCGCAGCGGCTTGAACGAGAATTCCAGGCAGTAAATCGAGCGTCGAAACTTAGCCTGATCCGCCATGCCGTATAGTGTGTCGGAGGAGGCCAGGAATTCGGGCTTCCAACGCAGCGCGGGGTTCGCGCGGAGTTCCATTACGTCGTGGGTGCTGACGGTCTCCTCCGGATTGAAGCTTGGAGGGATCGTTGTTAGTACTCCCGGCGCCAAATGTCGCTCGGCGGGCGGAGCCGCGTTCAAAGTGACGGTGGGGCCAGACGCAATCACGCCCAGCATGATCGCCACAATATACGTGGCCGAACGTCGGACAGCGGCGAACTCAGCCAGCGAAAAAAGATGCATTTGAAAAGGAGGCAAATCAAAGCTGCCGATAGCGTTTCAGCGCGGAAGGTCCCCAATTGCAGTATAGATAGGGGCAGCGCGAGCGGCAACAATCACCGCTGTGGCCCACAGATTCGGAGGAATCGCTAGAACCGTGCGTCGATAGGGCATTAAGGAATGTGAATATCAACGATGCGAAGGCACCCTCACTCCCGGCCCACTCCCGGTGGGAGAGGGGGTTAAAAGAGCAACCCGGTCCCGCTTTGGCTGGGACCAGAGACGCGGGACCGGGTGCTAACGAGAGAGAATCAACTTGCCGTGTCCGGCTGGTGGTCGGGTTTCTCGTGAGGTGGCCCAATCGGCTTGGGCGGAGCATCCTTCTCCGTCGGGTGCGGCGGTCCAGCAGAGTGAAGCCCGTGCGGACCTGGAGGTCCCTCTGCACGAGGCGGACCATCAGGGCGTGGTGGTCCGTCTGGACGCGGTGGACCGTTTGGACGTGCGTGTCGTCGCCCTTCTTCGCGATCAGAGGGACGGTCACTATGCTGCACTGGCGGCCCGTCCAATCTCCAACGGCGGCGGCCCTCCCGTAAATCTTCACGCGGGCCGTCCTCGCCGGGTGGACCGTCCGGTCGCCAACGTCGGCGGCCGTCCTCGGCATCAAGCGGAGGACCTTCGCCGCGCGAAAGTGGACCGTCTAGGCGCCGACGTGGGTGGTCTTCATCAATATCAGGCCGTGGCGGTCCATCGGGGCCACGATCGCCGAAGCGCGGACGGTCGGAAGGCGGCGGGCCGAACCCGTCATCGTCAGGCCCATGGCGAAAACGTGGACCGTCGAAGCGCTCGTCAGCGAACCGCGGACCACGAGGAGCGTCAAACCGATCCGCGAGGAAGCGGGGTCGGTCGAAATTCCGGTCGTCTGGTCCGCCGCGAGCGGGAGGGCCGGCGAAGCGATCGCGTTCGAAGCGATCGCGTTCGGGACCGCGCGCGTGGCGGTCGCTTTCGTATCGTCGGGGACCGCGTCGGTCGACGAAGCGACTTCGTCCATGTTCATATCGGCCTTCGGAACCGCGCGCGAATCGTTGTCGTCCGTAACCGCGACCATGGCGACTCGCAAAGCGCCTGCGCTCACATCGCCACCAAGGAGGTGGACCGGCGAAGCGGCGTCGTTCCATCCAACGCCCACGGGGACCGGCGGCAAAGCGTCCCCGGCCCAATAATGCATAGCCACCAGGGCCGGCGAAGCGTTCGCGTCGCATCCAACCACCACGGGGACCGGCAGCAAAGCGACGCGCGCCGAACCGCGGACCAAATGGAGTACCGCGGAATTGCGCGTTGCGATGATGTCCAGTGCGTCGATGCCCGGCGAACCCTTTAGCCACTGGACCGCCGGCACGTGCCATTTGTTGCATGTGTTCGTGGACAGATTTTACCAATGCCATGAATTCGTCTTTGCTGAGCTTGCCATCCTTATCTTTGTCGAACTTCGCGAACAGTTGTTCGGGGTTCGGCGGTTTCGGACCGCGACGGGCTTCCGGTGCACGGTGAAGACCCTTAGCGCCCTTGGGACCATTTGCTGCCGTTGCTTTATGAGAGCCAGCCTTCACGTGATCTTTTGCCTGCTCCTTTTCATGCGCGACGCGCATCTGGCGCATCTTCTCGCGAGCTTTAGCGCGCTCCTGATCATCGAGCTTGCCGTCTTTGTTGGAGTCGAATTCCTTGAGCATCTTTTCGCGCATTTCGGCGCGCTTATCGGCGCCTTTCTGGCCGTCCTTATCGGGCGGCTGCGCGATTGCCGAAAGCGATAAGGCGCAACCGGCGATCAATGTGGAACACAGGACAAGATATCGCATATCCGTTCCTTTCCGAGCCTGTGAGATTCGATGACAGCAGCGCCTGCGCGCAGACACTGCCGCGCCTGCAGACCGAAGAAGTCTGGACGGCCAACATGAGCCGCTATGCGCTAAACCCTAAGGGGCGGGCGAAGGTTCCGAAGAATTCCGAGACAAAAACGGAATCGCAACCGATCACACCGACGCGTAGAAGCTGGCAAACTTCTCGCAGGCGACGGGCTTGATTTTGCGGGCCCAGCCAGCTTGGCCGAATGCCGTCATGCGGGCGACGCAAACTTTCTTCATGGCGTCGCGCGCCGGCTTGAGGTAGTCGCGTGGATCGAACTTTTCGGGCGATTCGGCGAGCACTTTGCGGATGGCTCCGGTGATTGCCAGCCGGTTATCCGTATCGACGTTCACTTTGCGCACGCCGTGTTTGATGCCGCGCTGGATTTCCTCTACCGGCACGCCCCACGTTTGGTTGAGGTTGCCGCCGTACTTGTTGATGACGTCTTGCAACTGCTGCGGAACGCTGCTGGAACCGTGCATGACGAGGTGACAATAGGGCAGGCGGCGGTGAATTTCTTCGATTCGGTCCATGGCCAGCACTTCGCCGGTGGGCTTGCGCGTGAATTTGTAAGCGCCGTGGCTGGTGCCAATGGCGACGGCCAAGGCATCGACGCCGGTTTCGGCGACGAACCGCTCGGCTTCATCGGGATCGGTGAGTAGTTGATCTCGCGACAGGGCACCTTCGGCACCATGGCCGTCCTCTTTTTCACCGTGTCCCGATTCGAGCGAGCCGAGGCAGCCCAGTTCGCCTTCCACCGAAACGCCGCGTGCGTGAGCCAGTTCGCACACTTCGCGCGTGACGCGGACGTTGTAGTCGAAATCGGCCGGCGTTTTGCCGTCCTCTTTTAAGGAGCCGTCCATCATGACGGACGTGAACCCATTTTCAATTGCGCTTCGGCAGGTGGCGGGACTGTTGCCGTGGTCCTGGTGCATGGCGATGGGAAGTTCAGGATAGAGCTCGGCCGCCGCGAGCATGAGATGCCGCAGATAATTGTCCTGTGAGTAAGATCTCGCGCCGCGCGACGCTTGAACGATGACGGGAGACTCGGTTTCGCGCGCGGCCTCCATGATGGCCTGAATCTGTTCCATGTTGTTGACGTTGAATGCGGCGAGCCCGTAGTCGTTCTCCGCGGCGTGATCGAGCAAAAGACGCATGGGAACCAATGGCATGATGGGATTCCTTTAATTTTTAACAGGACGTTTAAGTATTGTTCCGTAGGTGGTGACGGCATTTTAAGGCCGTTCCGCCGCAGAAGGAAGCGAGCCGTCGCTGTGCGCTGGGTGCCTACTGCAAGACGGTTTGAAGCGAACGGGAATATCGTCGCTCGGCATGTGGAATGAGTCGCCACAGGACGAGGTCAGCGGCAGTAGATTCGGCGTGGCCGCCGTCGCTAAAGACCTGTTTGTGCTGCAAACGTGTCGCTGGGGGGCACTTCGGCCAGGCGGATGAGGATCAGTTTTTGTTGCGGCCCATTTGCCGAGTCGACGGTGTGGAAATAGTGGCCGAGCCGACTTCCGGCATTAGGCCGGCCCATGAGGACCAGCATTTCGCCGGGGGCTAGCTGCACGGAGAACCTCATTTGGTCGAACACCTGGCGGTCGCGGAGTGGCGCTTGCCGGAGGAATCGATCCTCGCCGGTGGTGAAGCGAAGTTTTGCCTCGCCATATTGCAGTTCGGGAGTTATCTCAACGCGAATTGTTCGGTCGGTTCGTGGATTGATACGCAGCGCGTAAATGGCTTGCGCCTGCCGGTAGGTATGCCCGGTAAGTTCACTGCCGCGGCTAACTAACAGTGGCAACGACGGGTAGACGTCGGAAGCATCAATCTCCGAGCGCTGGTCGCGCCGCAATCGAATGACGTGGCCATGAATCGGCGGGTCCTGCATCAACTCGTCATTCTTTTCCAGGGCGGCCGAATGACTATCGGAGGATTTTGGCTTTTGTTGATGGAGAACAAGCGAAAGCGCGGGCGGCATAGTGCTGCCGATGATGCCGGCGCGCAAACCATTGTTGAGAAGTTCTCTGCGAACGGCCGGGTCGATTTGCGTTTCATCGATTTCCCGCCAGGTCGCATCGTTGAGGACAGGATCGTGCTCGGGAAAACGAACCCAGATGATTTCCATAGCCACGCTATCGGGTGCCGGCTGAGGCGGCTTCAATGGTGAATGCCCCGGGGCCAAGGTGGAATCGGAGAACAGCCGGCAACCACCCGCAACACACAGGGCAAGCGCTATCGCGACGCGAGAATGGGTGAGCATCGTCATCGACACGCAGCAAACGAGGTTGGCCCAGCACAGCAGGCGCAGGCCGGAAAAGTCGGTTCCAAGGCTGGCCTCGGAACGGGCCGCGTAGGGTAGAAAACTCGTCGTTCGCAGTCAATGCAAGCTGGGATGGCGCGCGAGCAGCCATTAGTTGCGTGATGCAGCGGTGCTGGCGCGAAGCTAAACCGCAAGCGGAGGGTAGCGCCGAATATCCGCACGGCAGTTGGAGTGTACGTACGCGTTGTGAGGCAATCGCGTCGAAACTACGTTGTCGCGGCGGGTTGCGCTTTGCCGGAGTCGGATGCCGCGGGGGATTCGCTTTCGAACGTCGGACGCACAGCGCGCTCGATCACCCGGTCGCGAACGCCGACGAATTCGAGAATCGCGCGAGTGCCAGCGTCGCCCAGGCGTGGTTTGGCGAGGCGGAGAATGCGCGTGTAGCCGCCGGGGCGATCAATAAACCGCGGCGCCACTTCGTCGAAAAGCGCGAGCACGGCCTGCTTGTTGCCGAGCAATTGCAGGCAGCGGCGGCGGGCTGCAACCGCCGGAGCGATCGCGGCATTCCACTTGTGCCAGATATCGCTTTCGCGCCACGATTTCCAAGCATCGCTGCCGCGATCGGCGTTGGTGCCGAATTCGCCAGCGGCGCCCTCGGCGGCCAAGCCTTTTTTGGCGATCGTGATACACTTCTCGACCAGGGGCCGCGCTTCCTTGGCCTTGGCAATGGTCGTGATGATGCGACCTTTTACCTGCGGCTTGTTTTCGTCGAACTCGGCGTCGCGTTCGGTGAGGAATAGGGCGCTGGCCAAGCTCCGACGGAGCGCGCGCTGATGTTTGGGAGCACGGCCAAGCGTTCGGCCTGTTTTTCGATGTCGCATAGTAGTACTGAGATTGTTTGTAGTGTGCTAAGTCGTGACCGACCCGTAATCGTGCGATTTAGCGGCGGCGGGGCGCGATGTTGGGTGGTAACAAATTCGGCGTAGCCGCCGACGCTAAACTGAGACTCCGGCAGGGATCTGGGGTAGACGCATTCCCAAGTGGAGGCCCAACTCACGCAATTTGTTGCGTACTTCGGTGAGGGTCGTGTCGCCGAAATTGCGGACTTCGAGCAACTGGTCCTCGGAGCGCGTGACCAGGTCGCGGACAGTCATGATGTTTTCCGATTCAAGGCAGTTGCCGGCCCGCACCGAAAGGTTAAGCTCGGAGATCGGCATGCTGAGCTTCGCCTCCAGGTTGGAATCGATCGCCATCGTGCTTTCGCGGGCGGGCGAGCGAACTTGCGGACCAAGCTCGGTGTATTGCACGAACGGATTGAGATGTTTGCGGAGGATCTTTGCCGATTCGACGAGCGCCATTTCCGGCGCTACTGAACCGTTGGTCCAGATTTCGAGGGTGAGCTTGTCGTAATTGGTTTTCTGGCCGACGCGCGTTTCTTCGATGCCGTAGCGAACGCGGACCACAGGGCTGTACACGGCATCGATCGGAATGATGCCGATTTCCTGGATGTTCTGGCTGTGCTCGCTGGCGGGGACGTAGCCGCGGCCATTCTCGACGACCATCTCCATGACGAACGGCACATTGTCGGTAAGCGTGGCCAGAACATGCTCGGGGTTGAGCACCTCGACGGCCTCGTCGGTTTCGATATCTGACGCCAACACGGGGCCGGCGGTGTTCTTTTCCACTCGCAAGACGCGCGTCGTCTCGCTGTGGTTCTTGACGACGAGCGATTTGACGTTAAGCACGATGTCGGTGACGTCTTCGAAAACGCCTTTGATCGTCGTAAATTCGTGTTGCGCGTTGTGGACTTTGATTTGCGTGACGGCGCTGCCTTCCAGGCTGGAAAGCAGGACGCGGCGCAGGCCATTGCCGACGGTCGAGCCGAAACCTCGCTCGAACGGCTCGGCAACGAATTTACCGTACGTCGAGGTGAGGGTGGCCGCGTCGCACGTGACTACGCTGGGCAGCTCTAAACCACGCCATCGGATATGCATGGGGGGATCTCCGCTTAGGGTTCAGGGTTCGGGATCAGGGCTCAGGCCCAGAGCCAATGTGATTCTGAACCCTGAGCTCTGAATGCTGATCACTTTATCGCGAGCAAAGCTCGACGATCAGTTGTGTTTGCACCGGGATGGAAACATCGTCGGCGGCGGGCAAACGGCCGACGATGCCTTCCGGGATTTGGCTGTCGCTGCGCGACAGAAAATCGGGGATGTCACGGGTGCTTTCAGCCATTGCGCCGCGAATCAAATCGAGGCTCTTGGCACGGTTTTTTACCCGAATGACGTCGCCGACCCGGACTTGATAGCTGGGAATATCTACGCGCCGACCGTTGATCGTGATGTGGCCGTGACGAATCATCTGGCGGGCTTGGGCGCGGCTTTGGCCGAAGCCGAGCCTGTGCACGATATTGTCGAGTCGTCGCTCGAGTAGGGTCATCAGCGCGTCGCCTGTGTTTCCCTTTCCCTTGAGCGCCTCTTGGAAATACCGGCGGAATTGTCGCTCCAGTACGCCGTAATAGTGCTTCACCTTTTGCTTTTCGCGAAGGTGCTGTCCATAGTCGGTGAGCTTGCCGCGACGCTGCTGATGCATGCCCGGGGGATTCTCGCGGCGCTCGATCGCGCACTTTGGTGTATCGCAGCGTGTGCCCTTGAGGAAGAGCTTGAGGCCATCGCGGCGACAGAGGCGACAAACGGGTCCGTTGTATCGTGCCATGTTAGGGTTCAGGGTTCGGGGCTCAGGGTTCAGGAATTTTAGGAATCGAACTGAACCTGAATGGTTGAATCAAACTCGGCGCTTTTTACGGGGGCGGCAGCCGTTGTGCGGGAGTGGTGTGATGTCTTCGATCGATTTGACCTTCAGTCCCGCAGCCTCGAGCGACGTGATCGCGCTCTCGCGTCCGCTGCCGGGACCTTTCACTTTCACTTCTATTTCTTTGACGCCGAATTTCTTCGCCTTGTCGGCGGCCTGCTGGGCCGCCATTTGGCCGGCGAAGGGAGTGCTTTTGCGGCTCCCCTTGAAGCCGGTGGTTCCCGCGCTGGCCCAACAGAGCGTATCGCCCTTGGTGTCGGTGATTGTGACAGTGGTATTGTTGAACGTTGCCTGGATGTAAGCGATGCCCACCGAGACGTTGCGGCGAGCCTTCTTTTTGGTTTTGACTTTCCCCATAGATGATTTCGAAAATTGCAGGAAGCTGTTTTGGAGCTAAACGGAAGCGGATAAGCGAATTTGTGCGAATGTTGGACGAACTGATTAGCGCAAGTCCTTGACGCCCTTCTTGCCGGCCACGGTCTTCTTGGGGCCTTTGCGGGTACGTGCGTTGGTGCGTGTGCGTTGCCCGCGGACCGGCAGGCCGCGACGATGACGTACGCCGCGGTAACAGGTAATATCCTTTAGCCGCGTAATGTTTTGTGTTACTTGCCGCCGAAGCTGACCTTCGACGACGTAATCCTTATCCAACAGCGCGGCGAGCCGAGCCACTTCGTCCTCGCCCAACTCACGGGCGCGGGCCTGCGGGTTCACGCCCGCTTTGTGGCACAACTCGCGGGCGGTCTTCGGGCCGACGCCGTACAGGTACGTCAGCGAGATGACCGTGGGGCGGTCATTCGGAATATCAACACCTAACAAACGAGGCATGTTCGAACTCCATGCGCGGAGCGAACTCCGCCGCTAATTAACCCTGGCGCTGTTTATGGCGAGGGTTGCTGCAAACGACGTACACCACCCCACGGCGGCGGACGATCTTGCACTTATCACAAATTCGCTTCACGCTGGCTTTGACTTTCATGGCAACACCCGACCGGCGGTAAACGCTTCAATATACGGCCATGGCCCACTTGTGTTCAAGGGCTGATCGCCAGAGATTTCGGGCCCAAACAGTGAGGATAGGTGGCCGTTCGAGGCAGCAACTTAACCACTGGAAACCGCCGCCTTGGTGGCTGACTCGGCGGCGGTGAAATCCCACGGAAGATTGGCGATCTCGTCGGGGGTCGGGGCATCGGTAAGCAAAACTGGGCCATCGTTGGTGACCGCGATCGTATGCTCGAAATGGGCGCTGTGCTTGCGATCGAGGGTCGATTGGGTCCAGTGATCGCGGTGCATTTTTACGCGTTTGGTGCCCATGTTGACCATCGGTTCGACGGCGATCACCAGGCCAGGCTCGATGCGGAAGTCGCCGCTACCGCGGAGTGAGCGGCTGAGGAAATTGGGCACCTGGGGTTCTTCGTGCATCTCCCGGCCAATACCGTGTCCGACGAAACACTCTACCGTCGAAAAGCCGTTATCGCGAACGAATTGAGCCATTTCGCGGGCGATCTGGCTCCAGCGGGTTTTGGTGTGCATGAGTTCAAAGGCCAACTCGAGCGTACGGACCGTCACATCGAGTAGGCGCTGGATGGCGGGTGCGATGCGAGCGATCGGGTAGGTGACGGCTGCGTCGCCACACCAGCCGTTGAGGCGGCAACCGGTGTCGACGCTCACGATGTCGCCTTCGCGGAGTATTCGGTGCGTGGGGATGCCGTGAACGACTTCTTCGTTAACGCTCGTACACGTGGCGGCCGGGAATGCTGGGCGACCCGCATTCTGGTGTGGATAGTCCTTGAAGAGCGGTTCCGCGCCACATTGTCGGAAATGCTCGGCTATGACCGCATCGATGTCCGCGGTCGTGATGCCGGGCGCGATCACTTGGCGCACCAGTTGGTGGGCCTGCCAAACACAAATGCCGGCCTGGCGCATTAGGGCGATTTCACGTTCCGATTTAAGCTGAATCACGACAAATGTACGGTGGGATGTAACACATAGTCCGGCCATTTTGGCCGGCAGGTGGTAGTGCAACCGACCCAGGATGGATCGGCGGTTTTGAGTTCAGATACGTAGTAATCTTAGCAGATGCGGCAATAGCTGGCGAACGGCTACCCGTTTACCTCTACGACCGCGTCGCGCACTCGAGCGAAAACTTCGTCGGGCGTGCCTTCGGCGTCTATTTGGTGCAGTAAACCTCGGTCTCGGTAGTAGTCGAGTAGCGGCTGAGTAAGTCGATTATATTGGCGAAAGCGTTCGCGGATCGTCTCGCGGTCGTCGTCCGCTCGGCCGCGGGACAACAACCGATCGATCAACTGCGGTTCCGATACGTCGAGTGCCAGCACCAAGTCGAGAGGGATGTGCCGCTCGGCGAGCATGCGGTCGAGGTCTTCGGCCTGGGGAACAGTGCGGGGAAAGCCGTCGAACAGGCATCCCTGTTTGCAATCTTCGCCGGCAAGACGCTCGCCGACGATGCCGACAACGACGTCGTCCGGCACAAGCTTCCCAGCGTTCATGTATCGGGCCGCTTCCCGCCCAAGTTTGGTGCCCGCCTCGTCGGCCTCGCGTAGCATATCGCCCGTTGAGAGATGCGCGATGTGGAGGTAGTCCTTCAGCCGCTGGGCTTGCGTTCCCTTTCCTGCGCCGGGCGGACCAAGGAACACGATGCGCATGGCGGTTATGGTCGAGGGTCGAGGGTCGAGGGTCGAGAGCCAGACTACTTGCCGGATCATAGCCTCTGGCTTTCGATTCTCGAGACTGGACTCCCGACCTATTTCTGCAACAGTCCGGTGTAGTTTCGCATCACCAGATGGCTATCGATTTTCTGCACCAGGTCGAAAGCGACGCTTACGGCAATCAACAGGCTCGTTCCGCCGTAGAAGCTGGCAATGACGTAGTCGACTCCCAAGGAGCTGGAAATGACGGTCGGAATAATGGCTACGATCGCCAAGAAACCGGCGCCGACGTAGGTAATACGGACCATCACTTTCTCCAGATAGTCGGCCGTACGCTTACCAGGCCGATATCCGGGAATGAATGACCCGAAATTTTTGAGGTTATCCGCCATGTCCTTGGGATTGAATGTAATGGCGGTCCAAAAGTAACAGAAGAAGTAAATGAGCACCAAATAACAGATGTTGTACAAGTATCCTCGGTCTCGGCTGAAGATGGCGGAGAGCCAGTGCACCGTGTGACCCCACCAGGTGTCGGGCGAGACTGCATTTTCCAAATTTGCAAAGATGATCATCGGGAACATCAGCAAGCTGCTGGCGAAGATGATCGGCATGACGCCGCCCTGATTGACTTTGAGCGGCATGTAGTTCCGCGTGCCGCCGAAAACTCGTCGGCCGCGGACGTGTTTGGCACTTTGCATCGAGATACGGCGTTGACCAAGCTCGATGAAAACGATCCCGGTCACGACGGCGACAAACATGGCGGCCAGCACGATCAGGCCGGCGATGCCGAGTTTGCCGCCGGTGCCGCTCAGGTCGAGGGAGGTTTGCTGCAACAAGTTGTATCCGGCGCCAGGCATGCGCGCCAATATGCCGGCCATGATCAACAGACTGATGCCGTTGCCGATGCCGAACTCGTCAATTTGCTCGCCGAGCCACATGAGGAACATGGTGCCGGCCGTCATCGTGAGCACGGTCGTGATTTTCCAATACCAAACGTCGAAACCGGCGGCAATCAGATCGTGACCTTCCACGTAGGACGCGATGTAGAACCAACTTTGGAACAAGCATAGAAAGAATGTTGTGTACCGGGTGTATTCATTTATTTTCTTGCGTCCGGCTTCGCCTTCTTTCTGTAGCTCTTCGAGGGGCGGATAGACGCTGGCCAAGAGCTCGAAGATAATGGACGCCGAGATGTAAGGCATGATGCCGAGGCCGAAGATCGTAACGTACTTCAGCTGGCTGGCGCTGAGCATGGCGACGGTCTCGAGCATGTCGCCGACGCCGCCGCGCTGGTTTGCCAACGAATTGACCTTCGCTTGATCGAGGATGGGAACCTGGATCTGGAAGCCGACGCGGTAGATTGCGAGCATGAGCAGCGTCAGCCCGATCTTGGTGCGCAGCTCGGGAATCTTCCACATCAATTTGACTTTTTCCCACATGGTATCGCACCGTTGTGAGTAGGTGAGCGGGTGAGTAGGTGACGGCATTTTGCCCTACTCACTTACTCACCCCTTAGAGGTTTCGCTCTTCGCGCCAGCCTTGACTCGCTTTTGGTTTTTGACGACGGGAGCTTTTCCCGCCAGCACGATGGCCTCGCCGCCGGCCGCGGTGATTTTTTCGGTGGCGGACTTGCTGAAGCGGTGAGCCGAGATTTTGAGCTTCTTAGTTACTTCGCCGTCGCCCAGGATTTTTAGCTCGTCGTAACAGCCTTTCGCGAGATTCACGGCGGCCAAGGATTCGGGTGTCACGTGGTCGCCCGATTTGAACACGCCGTTTAAGTCTCCGACATTCAGCACTAGAATAGTTTTTGCCCAGCGGTTGTTGAAACCCCGTTTTGGCACGCGGCGCACGAGCGGCATGGTCCCGCCTTCGAAGATGGAGAGGAAGGACACGCCATTGCGGGCCCACTGGCCTTTATGGCCGCGACCCGCGGTTTTGCCGTGCCCGGAGCCTATTCCACGTCCCAGCCGCTTGCGTGAACGGTTTTTATGTACGCCTCGATGGATATCGGTAATGTTCATGTGAGGGTAACCTGTCGCAAGCGTTCGACGTCGGACTTAGGCCGCAGCTGCTTCAATGCGGCAAACGTTGCCTTGACGAGCGAGACTGGATTATTGGAGCCGAAGCTCTTGGTAAGGATGTCGTGAATGCCGGCGGCCTCGCAGACGGCGCGGACGGCCGAGCCGGCGATGACGCCAGCACCTGGCGCCGCTGGGATGAGAATCACGTGGGCTGCTCCGTACTGGCCTTCGACGACATGGGCGATCGACGAGCCAGCGCGTGGGATGGTGACCATGCTTCGCATGCCCTCTTTGCGCGCTTTTTCGACACTGGGGGGCACTTCGTTGGCTTTGCCGTAGCCCCATCCAGCCTTTCCTTTGCCGTCGCCGACCACCACCATCGCAGCGAAGCTAAACCGCCGACCGCCCTTGACGACCGCGGCGCAGCGCTTGATCTTGACGATGCTTTCGGACAATTCGCCTTCGATACGTTCGGATGTCGCGGTGGCCATAAGTAGGTGTCGGGTGTCGGGTGTCGGGTTTAGAAGCTTAAGCCAGCTTCGCGTGCGGCGTTTGCGAGGGCGGCCACGCGGCCGTGATAACGGTAGGGGCCACGGTCAAATGCTACTGTTTTTACGCCGGCGGCGATTGCCCGTTCGGCGATCGCCTTGCCGACCTGTTGCGCGGCATCCCGATTGGCGCCGGATTTAAGCTTGCCGGAAAGCTGTTTGTCCTGGGACGAGGCGGCGGCCAAAGTCTTTCCCGCCAAGTCATCAATAAGCTGTGCGGAAATGTGCTTGTGACTGCGGGCGATGCTCAATCGCGGGCGATTCGGAGTGCCGCGGATGCGCTTGCGAACGCGGAAAGCGCGCCGCCGCCGCAGCCGAACGAGTTTTTTGAAGTGATCCATGGTGTTAGGGAGGTCGAGGGTCGAGGGTCGAACCTTCTGGATTTCGACCCCTGACCCTCGACCATTCTTACGTTGCGGTCTTTCCGGCCTTGCGGCGAACTTGTTCGCCATCGTACCGGATACCTTTGCCTTTGTAAGGTTCGGGCTTGCGGACGGCGCGTACCTCGGCGGCGAACTCGCCGACGAGTTGCTTATCCATGCCCTTAATTACAATATGCGTTTGATCGGGACAGGTTACCGTCAGCCCCTTGGGGATTTTCTTGTGGACTTCGTTTGCGAATCCGACCCGCAATTGAAGGGTATTGCCCTGCACTGCGCCCAGGTAACCCACACCCTGAATCTCGAGTTTCTTCTCGTATCCTTCCGTGACACCGATGATCATGTTGTTGATGAGTGCGCGTGTTAGACCATGATAAGCGCGAACCTCGCGTTCGTCCGACGAACGGCTGCAGATGACACTACCGTCGTCGACTTTTACCGTGACTTCCGGCCGGTGCGTATATTCAAGTTTGCCGAGCTTTCCCTCGACAGTTACACCACGACCGGCGACGTTCACCTTGACGCCGGCGGGAACGGGAATCGGTTTTTTACCAATGCGTGACATGCTGTTGGTTGATAGTTGGTAGTTGGTAGTTGTTCTGGCAAGCAGCTATCAACGATCCACTAACAACTATCCTTTTCGTTTGCGGTTCAACCTAATTCGCGTGGTTACCAGACCTCACACAATACTTCGCCGCCGAGGTTTCGTTGGCGAGCTTCGCGGTCGCTGATTACTCCACGACTTGTGCTGATAATGGAAATTCCCAGGCCGTTGAGGACGGGTCGCAGCCTGGCGGCCGGGCTGTATACGCGGCGTCCCGGTTTGCTGACGCGACGGATATGCCGGATCACACGCTCGCCATTCGGACCGTACTTAAGTTCGATGGACAGTTGTTTGCTTGGTGCGCCGTCTTCCTGCTCTTCTCGCCAATCCCAGATGTAGCCTTCCCGCTTGAGCACCTCGGCAAGGCCGCACTTCACTTTGGAGAGCGGCATTTCGACACGGGGGCGCTCGATCCGCACAGCGTTGCGGATCCGGGTCAGCATATCGGCGATGGGGTCGGTCGTCATAAATAGGTGTCGGGTTTCGGGTGTCGGATGTCAGTCGGAAGGTAGCAGGACTCGGATGCCGGCATTGTGACACCGGACACCTGAAACCTGACACGGTTCCATTACCAACTCGCGTTGCGCACTCCGGGGATTAAACCTTGGTCGGCCAGTCTGCGGAAACAAATCCGGCAGATGCCAAACTTGCGATACACGGCTCGCGGCCGGCCACACAATTTGCAACGGCTTTTGCGGCGGGTGCTGAATTTGGGCGTTTGCTGCGCCTTGGCAATTTTTGATTTACTGGCCAAGTTTGTTTCCTTCGTGATTCTTATTTCTTTTGAAGTTAACGGCGGGGGTGCCGCGGTGGGCAACCCGCCGCTAAATACTGTTATGCTAGGGCGTCTTCGCGTCGGAACGGCATGCCGAAGGCACGCAATAGTTCGCGCGACTCGTCGTTGGTGCTGGAGTTTGTGCAAATCGTAATGTTCATGCCTTGTACGTGGGTGTACTTATCGGGATTGATTTCCGGGAAAACGAGTTGCTCGTTGAGGCCCAGGCTGTAATTGCCGTTGCCGTCGAAGGCATTCGGATTCAGACCACGAAAGTCACGCACGCGGGGTAAGGCGAGCGAGATCAAACGGTCGAGGAATTCGTACATGCGGGCACGGCGAAGGGTCACTTTGCAGCCGACTTCCAAACCTTCGCGGAGGCGGAACGCCGCGATGCTCTTCTTGGCCTTGCAGCGAACGGGCTTTTGCCCCGTAATCTCGCCGAGCGCTGCGGTGGCTTCCTCGATATGCTTCTTGTCGCTGATTGCGCTACCGACCCCCATGCTGACCACGATCTTTTCCAATCGCGGCAGCGAGAGCCGATTCGTGCGGCCAAGCTTCTCTTTGAGCTGATCGAGGATCTGCTCTTGGTAGAGCGCCTGCAGGCGCGGCGTCGGCGGCGGGCCGGTGGGCTTCTCTTCGGGTTTTTCTTTTTTCTTAGCCATTGTTCACGCTCAAATGGGCGCCACCATCGCCCTTAGGCTTCGGTGTTATTTCGCTTTGGCTAACCTGGCCGTTTTCGCAGCGGCATGCGCTTCCTTCGCCGGAGCAATTTCGCCGGCGCTCGCACCGCACTTCTTGCAATAACGTTCCTTACTGCCGTTGTCGAGAAAGCGTGCTCCTAACCGAGCAGCGCTTCCGCACGCCGGACAGAAATACTTCAGATTCGAGAGCTGAACGGGCATTTCCTTACTCAACACGCCGCCCTGTGGATACTTTTGGCTGCGGCGAATGTGTTTTTTAACGCGGTTGACGCCCTCGACAATTGCCTTGCCCGTGGCGCGATCAACCTTGATCACGCGGCTCTTCTGGCCGCGATCGTTGCCCGCTATGACTTCGACTGTGTCGCCGGTTCGGATTAACATTGTCCGTTGTCCGTTGTCCGTAGTCCGTTGTCAGTTGTTGCCGTCTTCAACGGACAACCGACCACGGACCACGAACAAATCAGACTACCTCGCTTGCCAAACTTACAATCTTCATGAACTTTCGATCGCGCAACTCGCGTGCGACCGCGCCGAAAATACGCGTGCCGCGCGGGTTGCGCTCGTTGTCGATCAGTACAACCGCGTTGGAATCGAATCGTACATAGCTGCCGTCGGACCGCCGCGTGGGTGCTTTGGTCCGCACGATCACGCCGCGGACGACCGATTTCTTTTTCACGTCGCTCGTTGGCAGCGCGTTTTTGACGCTGCAAATAATGACGTCGCCCAGTCCCGCAACCCTGCGCCGGCTACCGCCCAGCACCTTAATGCACATGACTTCTTTGGCGCCGGTGTTGTCGGCGACCGTCAATCTGGTCTGCATTTGGATCATGGCTGGTAAGTAACAGGTGTTAGGTGTCGGGGGTCGGGGGAATAGCCGTGAGCGGAATGCTTACCAGAAATTGCCTCTGTGCTATTCAACTCAAACGTGAGCTTATTCTTCGGATGCTTTCTTTTGACCGGCGGGTTCCTCTTCTTTCATCTCCTCAGCGGCGCGCCTTGCGGCCAAGTCCACTTGTTCGAATCGCGAGACCACTCGCACAAGGTCCCAACGCTTCAGTTTGGAACGTGGCGGCGCCTCAACGATTTCCACCGTGTCGCCTTCGTGGGATTCGTTGTTTTCATCATGCACGTGGCATACCGTGCGACGTCGCATGAACTTGCCGTAGCGCTTGTGCTGCACACGGCGCTCGATCTCCACGCGACGCGACTTGTTCATTTTGTCGCTCCTTACTACGCCGATGAGTTGTCGTTTGGGCATCTTAAGCTCTTAGCCGTTAGCTATTAGCCAAACCGCTGCTAGTTTCCTCTGGCTAGCAGCTAAGGGCTAATAGCTAACATCGTTTTTACGTCGCAGCGGCTTTTCTGGCCCGCTGCGTCTGGATTGTTTTGATTCGTGCCACGAGTCGACGGTTGCGGCGGAGCTCGCTCGGCGCATCGAGCCTTTCGGTTTGCTGCTTGATGCGCAGACGAAACAGGTTCTCGTTTGCTTCTTTGAGGGTGAGCCCGAGCTGCTCGTCGCTCATGTCACGGAGTTCAGTAACTTTGGCCATTTTGAGTGGTAAGGTACAAGGCTTAAGGCGTAAGTATATTTGGTTTGCACTTACGCCTTACGCCGTTCGTCAACCTAGTCTTTTCACCATTCGTACCCGGATTGGCATTTTGTGGGCCAGGCGTGCGAGGCACAACTTGGCGGCCGCTTCGGTCACACCGCCCAACTCGTACAGGATAGTGCCCGGTCGAACGACGGCGGCCCAGTATTCTGGCTCGCCTTTTCCCTTGCCCATGCGGGTTTCGAGCGGGATGGAAGTGATCGATTTGTGCGGAAAAACGCGGACATAAAGCCGCCCTTCGCCGCGGATGTATTGCGTGGCCGCAATACGTCCGGACTCGATCGTCTGGGCACTAACCCAGCCACCTTCAACCGCTTGCAAGCCGAACTCACCAAAGACGACGCGCTGGCCGCGCGTGGCGTTACCTTTTATACGTCCTCTTTGGCTTTTTCGGTGCTTGACCCTCTTGGGCATCAGCGCCATCGGGTTCGTCCTCGTACATGCCTTGATTAATCCACACTTGAACGCCAATGTGGCCTTGGGCCGTCTTGGCTTCCACAAAACCATAGTCGATCTTCGCCCGCAAGGTGCTGAGCGGGATCGACCCGGCAATTGCTTTTTCGCGGCGGGCCATTTCGGAACCGCCTAACCGGCCGGCCAATTGAACTTTGATTCCCTTGGCACCGGCTTCCATCGTTGTATCGAGCACGCGCTTCATTGTGCGACGAAAACTGGCGCGCTTGGCCAGTTGTTCGGCGATTTCTTCGGCCACCAAGTGGGCCTGAAGCTCGGGCCGCGTGATTTCCTCGATTTTGATGTTGATCCGCCGGCCCACCAAATTCTGCAACTCATCCTGCAACTGATCGACTTGCTGGCCCTTGCGGCCGATGATGACGCCCGGCCGGGCCGCATGGAGCACGACTTTCACTTCGTCGCGGGTGCGTTCGATTTCAACTTTGGGGATGCCGGCGAACTTATATTTTTCAGTTACATATTTGCGAATCTTCTGGTCTTCGAGCAACAGATCGGCAAACTCCTTTTTGGAGGCGTACCAGCGGCTCTTCCAACCGAGCATGATGCCCGTGCGAAAACCAATTGGATTGACTTTTTGACCCATAATTTGTTCCATTTAGCCCCACGTCAATGACGGGTGCTAATTGAATTACTCCACCGTGACTCGAATATGTGAACTGCGGCGGGCGATGACGTGGGCCATACCGCGCGCACGAGGCCGCATGCGTTTGAACATAGGACCGCCATCGACGCGTGCATCTTTCACGACGAGGCCGCCGACGTTCGGCGCTCGCAAATCTTCGGCATTGCCCAACGCGCTTTTGATCAACTTTTCGAGCATGCGGGCTCCGCGCTGCGGTTGGTAGCGCAGGATTGCGAGCGCATCGTCGACTGGCTTTCCGCGGATTAAATCGGCCAGCGGTCGCACCTTGCGGGCGCTGATCCGAGCATGTCTGTGAATTGCTGTGTAAGCCATTCGATCAACCCTTCGCCGGACCGGCGGCCTTTGCCTCGGCTTTTGCCTTGCCGCCGTGGCCGCGGAAGCTACGTGTGGGGGCGAACTCACCAAGCCGGTGGCCAACCATGTCTTCGGTAACGAATACTTTCAAATGCGTTTTGCCGTTGTGGACCATAAACGTGTGCCCGACGAATTCGGGAACGATCGTGCAGGCACGCGCCCAAGTCGTGACCGCCTCCTTAACACCCGATTCGTTTTGCCGTTCGATCTTAGCGAACAGCTTCGCGTCAACGTACGGTCCTTTTTTTAATGAACGACCCATGTTGTAGTTTTTAGTCGTAAGTCGTAAGTCGTAAGGCCGAGGTTTCGAACTTACGACTTACGACTTACGACTTACACCTATTTCGTTACTAGTTTCTGTACGCCGTACCGTCGGCTGCGACGGCGGCGAATGATTGCTTTATTCGATGCCTTGCGGCGGTTGCGCGTCATGCCGCCCTTGGCTGATTTGCCGGTGGGGCTCACCGGATGACGACCGCCTTTGGTGCGACCTTCGCCACCGCCGTGCGGATGGTCGATGGGATTCATCGCCGTTCCGCGTACATGTGGGCGGCGGCCGAGCCAGCGTCGCCGGCCTGCTTTGCCCC
>DASZZA010000075.1:0-3273 GCA_035545135.1 Lacipirellulaceae bacterium
GGCAGGCGAAAAACATTGTCGGCCGAGCCGAATATCGGTATGCGGCTTATGGCGATCGCCCGCAACGCTTTGAAATGGATGCCGAAGCCCTGGGACAAATCGCCGGTGATACCGCGAGCCACGCCGCGGTACAGGAGGAGCCCGCACAGCGTAACGACGAACGGTTGGAGTCCTAGCCGGGTGATGAGGATGCCATGCAATAACCCGATAGCGGCGGCCAGTCCCAGCACGGCGATAACGGCGAGGGGAACGGGCCAACCGTGAGCGGTTAGCAAGAAGGGTAGCAGCACGCCGACGAGGCAGACGAGGGAACCGGTCGACAAATCGATGCCGCCCGTGATGATGACAAATGCGGCACCGATACTGAGTATGCCGAACAGAGCGGTGCGGTGGACGAGATTTTCGATGTTTCCGACGCGGTGGAACTGATTGCTGGAAAGAGCCGTGTACAAACAGATCGCGACGAACAGGCCGAAGATTCCCCAGACCTTTGCTCCCCGCCCGAAGAACCTCGTAAGGCGACCGTGCGTCGACGGCGAATGTGTCGAGGTGTTCATTAAGCGCCTATCCTTTCTGGTGCGCACCGAGTGTCTCCCGTCGCCAGTCGCATGACGGATTCCTCATTCAGCTCTGCGTGACTCAGCTCGCCCGCGAGACGGCCGTCGTGCATCACCAGCGCGCGATCGGCGAGGCCGAGGATTTCTTCCATCTCGCTGGAGGCAAAAAAGATTGCGATTCCTTCGCGGGCCAATTGATCGATGAGTTTGTAGATTTCCTCTTTGGCGCCGACGTCGATGCCGCGTGTCGGCTCGTCCAGCAGCAGGACCTGGGGAGCGAGGCAAAGCCACTTTCCTAGCACGACCTTCTGTTGGTTGCCGCCGGACAGGTATCGCACCGCTTGGCGATCGTCGGCGGTTTTGATGCGCATCAGATCGATCATCGTAGCGGCAACGCGGTTTTCGGCAGCTAAGTTGAGGAATCCTCGCAATGGTCCACGACGTTGGTCCCTGCGCAGGCTAGCCAAAGATAGGTTCGTTCGGACGCTCATCGGCAAGATTAGACCGGTTCGGCGGCGGTCCTCGGGAGCGAGCATGATGCCCACGGCGATTGCTTCGCGGCAGGTGCGGGGCGGACGACGAAGGCGTCCACATTTCATCGAACCAGCAACGGCGGGTGTAACGCCGAAGAGGGTCGCCAGCAGTTCGGAGCGACCGGCCCCGACCAATCCCGCCAAGCCAACGACCTCGCCGGCGCGCAGGGAAAAGCTGAGAGCGTGTTGCGGGAATGTCGTGGTGCGCAAGTTATTGACAGACAATAGTTCGTCGCCGGGGCTGTGCGGCGTCCGTTGGTAGAATCGTGAGACGTCGCGTCCGATCATCAGGCGGATGAGGTTATTGCGGTTGTTCTCACAGCGCGACAAGTAGCCGCTGCACTTTCCGTCGCGCAGAACAACGACGCGGTCAGCCAGTTGTTCGACCTCGTGCAAGCGGTGCGAAATATAAAGGACGCTCACACCGCGACCCCGCAGCTCGCGCACGACGTCGAACAATTTGGCCGCTTCATGCTCGGAGAGGGAGGAGGTCGGCTCGTCCATGATGAGAATGCGCGCGTTGGTGCTCAGGGCCTTGGCGATCTCGACGAGCTGCTGCTTGCCGATCGAAAGTGTGCCGACGATTGTCTGCGGATCGACATCGAGGCCGACCATTTCGAGGTATTGGCGTGAGTCGCGGTCGATAGCGGCGTGGTCGATGAGGCCGAAGCGCTTAGGTTCGCGGCCCAGGAAAATGTTTGCGCCAACGGTGAGGTTGTCGGCAAGGTTTAGCTCTTGATGGATGAGCGAAATTCCGAGTTCGAGGGCCTGCGAAATGGAATTAAACTCGACGCGCTGACCGGCCACGAAGATTTCGCCGGCAGTGGGCATTTCGACGCCGGCTACGATACGCATCAAGGAGCTTTTTCCGGCGCCGTTTTCGCCGACGATGGCCAGTACTTCGGCGCGGTCGAGCGTAAACGACACGTCGTCAAGGGCGCGAACGCCCGTGAACTGCTTGCTTATATGTCGCGCTTCGAGCAGGGGCAGAGAAGAATCGGACGGCATCGACAGCACGGCGGAAATGATAAATTGTGATTCGGCAAGTCGGTTTTGAACTAGAAGGCTCTCAGGTGAAGGCTAATGGTAACCGCGATCTGCTCGGACAGCTTCCGCGTCGCGGCTAGATAACGCCCACGTGCAATGTCGCGATTCATAGCCGGGCCCGGTCATTTGGATTCGCCGATCGTCGCAAGTTGGTCCTTGAGCTGTTTCCAGAACGAGTCGACATTCGACTGATCAATCACTCGTGCTGGAAACTCGATAAATTTGTTTTCCGGAATGACGGACTTATTTCCCTTGTGCAACTCGTTTAGCACGCGGATCGACTCGTAGCCATATTGATAAGGATTCTGTACGATGGTGGCGATTACCGTGCCGTCTTTGATTCCCTGGAGGGTAGCGAAGTTTTCATCGAATCCCATCACCTTCACTTTGTGAAGTTTCCCCAGACGATCGAGCGCTTCGAGAATCATCTGCGGATTGTATTCGAACATGCCCACCATGCCGCTAATGTTGGGATAGCGTGTGATGGTATCTTCGACGTTGGCCTTTGCCTTTGCTCGGTCGAACTGATCCGTCATAGTGCCGAGGATGATGAACTTCTTATCCGCACTGGATAGCTCGCCGCCGGGCGGATCGTGTCGATTTGGATCTGGCTTTCGACCGAGCAGTGCATCGATAAAGCCCTGCCGGCGGCGCTTGGCATTGTCCTGGTCGAGGCGCCCGATGAAGATCATGACGGTACCGCCGTCGGGCATCGCGTCGCGAAGTGTTTTGCCACACATCAGGCCGGCGCGGTAATTGTCCATGCCGATGTACACAAGACGGTTTGTGTGCGGAGCGTCAGAATCGGCGGTGACGAGGTTTGTTTGGGCAGCCGCCTTGTTGATCGTCTCCACCTGGTTTTCGGGATCGATGGGGCTAATCGCAATTCCGTCGGTGCCTCGGGTAAGCAGATCTTCGATTTTGCGTGTTTGATCGGTAATGGAGCTGGGCGTGATGACCGTGACATTGGCGCCTAAGTCGCGACCCGCTTTTTTCGCGCCGGCACGCGAATACTCCCAGAAATCGGCTACGCCGTTGGCGATAAAGGCGTAGCCGGGTGCCGCTGCGACTGAGCCTTTTTCCTGGCCACGGTTGCAACCGGACACTACTATCGATACGAAAATGATGACGGCGAT
>DASZZA010000076.1:0-1750 GCA_035545135.1 Lacipirellulaceae bacterium
GAGAAGGCAGCGGTGGAACTCGGCTTCGGCCCAGGCCATGACGCGGTAGAGGTTGCGTTTGTCGTTGGCGGCGGAGTTTGGGTCGGCGCCGGCCGGGGTTGGGGACGACCCGGCTAGTTTAGAGAGACGGAGGTCGATTCCGGCGCGCTCGGCGAGGAGTTCGAGCGCCTCTCGGAACTCCATGTTTTCGGCGCGCATGATGAAGCTGAAAATATCGCCGCCGAAATCGCAGACCCAGCATTTGAAGGACTGGCGTTCCGGATTCACTTGGAGGCTCGGGCGGCTATCGTCGTGCCAGGGGCAAAGGCCGACGTAGTTGCGGCCCTGGCGTCGCAATTGCACGTAGCTGCCGACCAGATCGACGATGTCGATGGCCTGCCGAACTTGCTCTTTGGCGTCGAATGCTTGGGCGAAGCTCACGTTGCGAAATCCTTTCAAAACGTGGGGCAGGCTTGTAGCCTGCCGAAAAAAATTGTTGATGGCAGACTGCAAGTCTGCCCCACGTGCTAACGCTCGTCGTCGGCGGGGCGGCGTTCAACGGGGACATCGAGCGAAACTTGGACTTTACCGTCGCCCTTCTGGCGCACGAGGACGACTTTGGCGGTGGAGCCGATTTTGGTGGCGGCGATCGTTCGACTCAAGAGCGTGGGATCGGTGGCGTTGTGATTGTTCCACTTGAGGATGACATCGCCCGGCCGCATACCGCTGCGTTCAGCCGGCGTGTTTTTTTCAACGACGCCCACGAGCACCCCCTGACCGATGGCCAATCCGAGCTTTTCGCGTAGTTCGTCGGGTACATCCAGCGGCGCGACGCCGAGCCACGCGCGCTCGATATGTCCGCTGGCGCGAAGCTGCTCATATTTTTCTTTGGCGAGCGCGCTGGGGATAGAGAAGCTGATTCCTTGATACGCGGGCCCGAAGATCGCAGCGTTGATTCCGACGATCTGGCCCTCGATGTTTACGAGCGGTCCGCCGCTGTTGCCGGGATTCACCGCCGCATCGGTCTGCAAGTATTCCTGATACGGGCTACCGTTGGCGCCGTGACGCGACTTGGCGCTGACGATGCCGAACGTGAGGGTGCGTTCCAAACCGTATGGGCTGCCGAGAGCCCAAACCAGATCGCCAACTTCGAGTGCGTCGCTGTCGCCCCATTCGGCGGCGATGAGATTATCAAGATCGATTTTCAACACGGCGATATCGGTCAATGAATCGGTACCGACGACGGTCGCGTCGGCGGTGCGGCGGTCGCTCAGGCGGACTTGCACCGTTTTGGTGCCTTCCACCACATGATAGTTCGTGACAATGTAGCCCGCCTTGTCCACGATCACGCCGGAACCTTGGCCTTCGAACTCGCGGCCGGCGATGGTGCCGCTCGGTCGAACGATGCTTACGACGCTGGGCTCCATGCGTTTGGCGACGAGCCGCGAGGCGAGTTCTAAATCGTTGAGTTGCGGCTTGAGTTGGGCGAGCGTTCCGGTGGCGACATCGTAGCCGGCCTTTAGCTCATTGAACTTGGTTTCGTAAACGATTCGCCCGACGAGAAACGGTCCGATCAGCATCAGGATAAAGACGACCAGCAAGAAAACGAGCGCCCCGGTCTGTCGAGCTGATACCGCGCGGCGCGACTTCAACGCGGTCGATTCGGCAACGGGTGTCGCCGACGCGTTCGGCGACACGAATGCCGGCACAAGCTTCGAAGTGGCCTCAGATTGCGGTGAAGCGATGATTTCGTCCATCCAAAAAATCGTCG
>DASZZA010000077.1:0-3531 GCA_035545135.1 Lacipirellulaceae bacterium
TTTTTTTCGGCCTGTTCGACCGCGCCCTTTCAGGGTGTGCCACCCTTTCGCCGGCCTCCACCAGCGCCAACGGTCGCCTTTTAAGCTCGGGCCGATCGCGAATGGCTCGCTGAATTGCCCAGTTAGGAAACCACAGACAAAGGATGCGTGTCATGGGCAGCAGGTCGAGAGTCGAGAGCTAGAATTCCGGCTCCTTGACTCTTAAAGGTGTTTTGAAAATCTCCCTCTCCCTCTGGGAGAGGGTCGGGGAGAGGGGCAAATTGCGAACCCTCACCCTCTGCCCTCTCCCGGAGGGAGAGGGTTCCAATGCCAAATTCTGCAATTCTAAAACACGTTCTTAGTTCTCGATGCGTGTCATGATGAAGCCGTCGGCTATCGGCCATCAGCAAGAAGGCTTGGCCGATAACTTGGCAATAAAACTCGATGGTCTTGTTTCGCTTCTCGTACGGTGTAAGTCGCGTCATCGATTTCCAATGCCGCTGAACCGCCGGCGCGGCCCGGGTGACAACGCAGCAGGCGAACTTGAACGCGGCGGAAAAAGTCGAGTGTCGAATGTCGAGGGTCGAGAGCCAGAATTCCGGCTCTCGACCCTTGACTCTTAGCTCTCGACTCTACCTCCAGCGTCACATCCGCCCACGACGGCTGTCCGCGTGCACTGGGCGGGCGCAGCAAGACGCCCAACGTTCGCCCCGCCTGCGCGGCCAACTGCAAGCGGCGGAACGCCCGGCTATCGAGCCGATCGATTGCGGCCCACATCGCCGCCACGGCCGGTGAGCGCAGCACCTGCACCGCCGCCCACAATTCATCGCGTGCATTTTGCGGATGAACGACGATGAGCCGCTCCAAATCGATTCCCCACGCCGCGGCCGTCGGCGGATAGAACATTTGCCGCCGATCGATTACCACCAGCGCGCCGCCCTCCCGACACGCCTCGCGCGCCGCGAGCAAACCAAGCGTAAAGACAGGCGACCCGCCTGTCGCGATCTCGCTTGTCCTATCTGTCCTAGCAGGCGAGCCGCCTGCTGCTACATGGGTGCCAATCCACTCGACCAGCATCCCATAGCGTAATCCGCCCCCCGGCAACAGCCGATCGACCGCCGCCACGCCGCACGAAAACGCGACCGCGTCCTCGGCCGGACTGGCCGCTTCCCAACGGCCCAGTTGTCGGCGCAGGGCGTCCATCAAGTGGCCGCGTGTTTTTTCCCGGGACATCTCGCGCGCGCTGTGGGCCGACAGATTGGCATCAGTAGATTGTGGAACACGACTCATCGCACCAACGCCTCCAAGCCGCAGGTGTGTAGGCCGCCCATCCATTCAAAGCTTCTTCGCGCAACCGCACAATTCGCGGCTTTGCTTCGAAAAAACTCGTTTGGCAGCCCTTCCCTGGGTCCGATGCTAGCATCCACCTATAACTGTACAAATGTATCGTACCGAGTCAAGCGCGTTTTTGAAGAAAAACAAAAAACGGGCAAGAAGTCGCGACGTGAGTATTCGTCGCAACTCAAAAGATGCAAAAACCGCAAAGTCTCCCAGCCGCCGCTTGCGATTCGCTTGGGAGTCTAGCTTTGCCTAAACGCGAGAACACTAATCCACACTAATTCTCGCTAATATCAATTAGAGCTTCTACCAAAATGGCCGGGGACTGTCCCCCTTTCCGAAGCCATTTTGTTAGGAGCTCTTAGTGTTCATAAACTGTAGTGTATCAGCCCAACTGGGAACTATTGAGATAAGGATAATCTTCGCTCAAGAGCCCCTCTTCCTTCATCGACTCCCAAAAGCTGGCCGGCACTTTCCGCAGCACGGCCACGACATTCTCCGCCACCTGCTCCGGCGTCGACGACTCCAGCTCCACCGCCACGACGCCCGGCGCAGTCAGTGCAAATTGCACACACGCGTGCGCCGGTAAAATGCCGTGCCCCTGGCACAGCGCGACAAACGATTTTCGCCAAGCGAATAATGAACGGCTCGTCGGATCGTTGGCGTTTACCATACGCCCCCGCAGCGAGTTGCCGCCGATCAAAAAGCCGCCGCCGAATACTTCCGAAGCGAATATGGGCGTCTGCCGGCCGGCGAGCTCCTTTAGAAAATCGATCGTTTCCGCCGGGTGATTGAGTAACGTTAGTCCACCGTGCAGCCAAACCCAATCCGCGTCTACCGGATGCAAATTCAGAGCATCGGCGTCGCTTGTAAAAACTCCAACTCCTCGCACCAACCCCGATGTCTTTAGCCCGCTAACTGCTTGCCACGCTTCCTCATCCACATTCCCAACTGTTATCAACTTCGGCCGATAAGCCTCGCCCAACAACCGGCAGCTCTTCTCCCAGCATTCGATCGGGCACGTCGAATCAATCGTGAGATGAACGACAACCTCGTCGCTCGCTACATCCAAACGCCGCAGCATTCGGCCAAGCACTTCGAGCGCCACACCGTTGCCATGCTTATGCGTCACATCCACAAACACCGCCGGCTGAACATGCTGAAACCACTGACCGCAAATTGCGAGTTTTCGCTGTTCCGGAATCACCACCGGCACGTTGCCCAGCGCGGCCGTGCCAAACAGAAGCGGCGGCACGCGCAGCTCCAACTTCCCCAACGGCCGGTGCTGATGCGCAGTAATCTTCATTCGAATAATCGTGTATGATCGGAGGCAGTGAGGCAACTGGACGCCCCTATTCCTTCGGGAGGCAGCCGCGGTGGAAATACTGCCGATTGGGGACCAACAATGTTAACTCCGCAACAAGCCTTTAGACTTTTCGTTTACGCGGATTGGGCAATGGAACTTGTCGGCGTTGCATTGCTCGCTGCCGCGGTGGGATTAGTCGTGTACGCAATTTTCCCGAAGAACAAAGGCCGACGCAGGCGGCTCCTGTTGCAGGCACTCGCTTGCCTTATGATGTTCGCAATCCTTTGGGGAACGCAAGCGTCGGTTTTGATTGCATTCTTCAAAAATCAATGGACGCCAATTTTAGTCGTCCTGTTTGTCTTGCCGGTTGTCTGTTTGCTCTGCGGCCTGATTGCTTCCGTTGCATATGGAGCGACCGCCTTGCTACGCAGGACGGAAGATGATCGCCGCAACGCGATTTTAAAGTCGCTGTTGGGCGTCGTCATTTTCGGCGTGAGTATCGCACCTCATACGATTGCGATGCTCATGCCGATCATCTCTTACCAGGACCATGCCAATCATCCGGGAACGCTCGCGCATGTCGGCGAGCGTGCACCCGATTTCCGGCTTACCCGCATCGACGGCACGCCAATTCAATCGAGCGACTTGCGAGGAAATGTGGTGGTCCTGAATTTCTTCGCCACCTGGTGCGGCCCCTGTCAAATGGAACTGCCGCATTTGCAGTCGATTTGGGAAGAGTTTGGAAGCGACAGCCACTTCCGAATGCTCATTGTGGGACGCGACGAGACGGATGACAGCGTGAGGGCGTTTAAACAGAAAAACGGCTTCACATTTCCCATGGCGGCCGATCCAAAAGGCTCCGTATATAAAAAATTCGCCACGGAGTACATTCCCCGCACGTACCTCAT
>DASZZA010000078.1:0-4191 GCA_035545135.1 Lacipirellulaceae bacterium
TATAACCTACCAACTAGAAGATAGACATCATATGAAAATAATCACAACGACTTTTAGCCGCGCACTGCGGAATCTTTACTTCACACGAACTTTGTTCCAGTTCATTTGGGCCTTCGGCGTCATCTTGACTGCGCCGACCCAACCACAAGTCGCGGCAATCTTGCTGATCTTGTACCCGTTGTGGGACGTGGCCGGCACGTCGTATGACATCAAAACGACGGGTCAGGCCGGACTTACACGCACTTCCCAGATCATCAACGCAGCCTTGGGAGTGGCGACGGCACTCGGAATTGCACTCACTGTATTCAACCAGCCTGCGTATGCCATTGCTATCTTTGGCGGTTGGGCTTTGGCAGCCGGTCTACTCCAATTACTGGTCGGTCTTATTCGACGCAGCCAGTTAGGCGGCCAATGGGCGATGATTCTCAGCGGTGGACAATCGATGGCCGCGGGTATAGGGTTTGTGCTTGGTGGCCTGAGCGGGAAGTTTCACATAAAAGACCTGAGTGGATACGCTGTTTTCGGCGCAATTTACTTCCTGGCCGGCGCTATCCTGCTCAGTCGGAAACTGTCGCGAATCGGTTCTGTGGAAAAAGGGGCGGGTGTTGCCGCTTGATGGCTTTCACTGGACCACTGGCAGTATCGCGTTCAGGGAGGAACGATCTCGTCAGGTGGCCGAGGGCAAAAGGGTACGATCATAAAGACTTGCTGTCTATAGACAGTAGCCCCGTACCGAACAGGATCGAAGAACCTTGCTCAAAAAGAATCAGATCGGAATCGTAACAAAGGCCGCAGCGTCGTCTCCTGTCACCGGGATGCCGAACTCGACCTCACTCCTCACCCGGCGTGAAATGCTGGAACTGACCGGCGCGGCGGGACTCGCTACTTTCACCGGTGTCGCTTCAGATGCGGCCGCGCAGACGACACAAAAGCGGCCGCGCATTGCCTGTCTTGTCAGCTATTGGGGGCGCCCGACCTCCCATGCGGATTGGATAGTAAACAAACTAATAGACGGTTATTGGTGGAAGGGCGCCTACACTCCTTCGCAGGTCGAGGTGGTGTCCGTGTACATCGATCAACTGGATACAAGCCTGTTGGGTCAGAAAGTTTGCAAAGCGAAGAACATTCCAATCTTCAAGACCGTGAAGGAAGCAGTCACACTCGGAGAGAAAGAACTTGCTGTGGATGGTGTCGTCATCGTTGCAGAGCATGGGAACTATCGAACCGATCTCAAGGGGCACTGGCTCCTGCCGCGCTGGTGGATCTATCACCAGGTTATTCAGGTTTTCGAGCAAAGCAAACGCTCAGTGCCTGTTTTTAACGACAAACATCTGTCCTACAACTGGGACGAAGCCAAGTGGATGTTCGACAAATCGCGTGAACTGAACTTTCCCTTGACCGGTGGGTCCTCCATACCGACCTACTTCCGCACCCCCGAGATCGAACTCGCGATCGACACCCCCATCAAGAACTCCATCGTGGTTGGAGACACTGCAGATGAGGGAGCCATCTTCCATTGCATTGATGTTCTCCAGGCGTTTGTTGATCGCCGAAAGGGCGGTGAGACGGGCGTCAAGACAGTGCAGTCTATCCGCGGACCCGAAACATGGGGGTGGGTCGAACGCAATGCCTGGGCCGGCAGTCTGCTTGAGGCAGTGCGGAAAAAATTCGACCTGAAGCCCGGACATTTTCAGGATGGCCGCAGGCCAAACGTCTGTATCGTGGAGTATAACGATGGGACGAATGCGGCGGTAATTTCGGGCGCTGGTGTGGGCTGGACTTACGCCGGCGAAATCGAAGGGCAAAAAGACCCGACGATTGTGTCAATGCTTGGGTGGCCTGGCCCCATCTCGCAGTACCACGCCGCGAACGGCCACGAGCACTGGCTCATCGAGATGATGCTGACCAGAAAGGAACCGTTCAACGCAGAGCGGTTACTTCTGTCCACTGGTATCGTCAACAACTACATGGAATCGAATTGGGAGAACGGCCGCTACTCTGCAGTCGGACGCCGTATCGAAACGACGTTCCTGAACATGAAGTATCGCTCCACACACGGACCACTCTTCGAATCCGGGCCGAGGCCGCCGAATACTCCTTACATCCGAGGTTTCGTGTCGTAAGCGCTAAAACGTGGAGGCCACGGGGCTTTGCCTTTTTTCCAGCTTAGTTCTCGGTAACGCCGCAGCGCACAACCAAGTAATGGTTCCCGGCCGAAGGCAAAGCCGGGATACTGGCCTACTCGGACACGCGCGTAAGTCGGAAGTGTCCTAGTTCAGGAGATAGAACGATACGGGGAAGAAAACAAAGGAATAAGCCCCTCGACAAGAGTCGGGTGAGCCCAGATGCCATCGCGGAGTGCGGTGTAGGGCATCCGGGCCATCATGGCCATTTGCACGGAAGCCATGATCTCCCCAGCATCGACTGCAATCGCAGCGAAGCCGAGGAGTTGATCGCTATTCACTTCCACCAGCGCCTTCAAGAATCCTCGTGTCTCAGACAGCGTTCGCGCTCTGAGTACTGCATCCATCGGAATCTTGAACAAGCGGTACGCGATTCCCTGAGCTTTGGCCTCCTTTTCACTCAACCCTATGCGGGCAAACTCCGGATCGGTGAATACGCAGAACGGAATTTGCCTGCCAGTCGTCACACGATTACCGCCCGTCAGATTGCTATGGACAACACGGAAATCATCAACACTCACGTGCGTAAATTGCGGGCTACCCGCCACCTCGCCGATGGCCCAGACTCCGGGCGCTGTTGTCTGAAGCCGCTCGTTGACCTTGATGTACCCGCGATCGGTTAGCTGAACCCCGGCTAATTCCAGCCCGATGTTTTCGGTATTCGGCAGCCGGCCTGTCGCGACAAGAAGGTGGGTGCCGGCAACGCTCTTTTCTATCCCGCCTTGTTCGACAACAACAGCGACCGAGTCACCTGACTTCCCGGAAATGCGTCTCACCTTTGCGTTCAAGACTGTTTCGATGCCTTCGTCTCTGAACAGATTGGCAAGAGCCTCTGTCACGTCATCATCTTCCCTGTGAAGCACGCGGTCATTGCGTTCGACGACTGTAACCTTACTGCCGAATCGTCGCATTGCCTGCGATAGCTCGATGCCCACATAACCGCCACCGATCACGATGAGATGCTCGGGAACCTCATCCAATTCGAGCGCTTCAACGTGGGTAAGCGGCCGCGCATCGGCCAAGCCGGGAACCGGTCCCAATGCGGGCCGCGTCCCAGTGCTGACGATTACATTGGCTCCGCGCAGGTGGCGAGTTGTTCCATCACGGAGAGCAACCTCCAGAGCTTTCGGGCCTAGAAAGCTCCCCGTTCCGCAAATGAATTCCGCTCCGCTCTGCTTGAAGTTAGAGAGATAATCCTCATTCAGACGCGAGACCATCGCGCGCTTTCGGGCGCGTACTGTCTGCATATTGACTTCGAAGCCGGATGCGAGTATTCCGAACTCTTGGCCTCTTCGAAAGAAGGATGCGACTTTCGCGCTGTGAAGGACATTTTTACTTGGCAGGCATGCAATGTTCGGGCATGATCCGCCTATGTACTTACGCTCGATTACCGCAACGCGCTGTCCTTGACCTGCAAGTGTCCATGCCGCGAGTGTCGATCCCGTGCCGCCGCCGAGGATTACCACATCAAATTCTTCGAAATGAGTCACGCTACACTCCTTTAATCTCGCCGCCATCCATGCGGAGGGAAGCCCCGGTCATCCATTTCGCTGACGGGGAAACCATGAACGCGAGCAAACCGGCAATCTCCTCCGGTTGCCCGTAGCGGCTGATTTGGGCCTCTTCCGGAAATCTGTTCATCGCTTCTTCCACACTCATGTGGTGAGCTGGCGCCCACTTTGCAAGGAAGGACCGGCGCCGCCCGGTCATAACGGCGCCCGGCACGACGCTATTTACCTGTACACCGTCCTTAATGCCCTGTTCAGCAAACGCCCTTGCGAGAGCGATAATTGCTGCATTGATGGTCGCCACCGCCGCAAACGTCGGGTTGGGGTGAAGCGCCGCGTTGCCGGACATAAACACAACAGATCCCTGCGATGCTTTCAGCGCATCCCAAGCTCGAATGGTCAGCCGCCGCGCCCCATGAAGTTTAAGCTCAGCGCCCGCTTGCCACTGCTCGTCCGTCATCTCGAATAGATCGATTTGCGGCACCGCTCCGGCAATGTTT
>DASZZA010000079.1:0-2831 GCA_035545135.1 Lacipirellulaceae bacterium
GCGACTCGCGACTTTCTCGACGAATTCGAGGAACGCTCGAACATCAGGACGATTCAACGTCGCTGGTTCGATGCCTTGAGCAAGAGCATGGACGCATTCATGCGCAGTCCGCTGTTCCTTCAGGGCGTGAAGCATAACACGGATACGGCGGCGAAGCTGAAACGACAAGCGGATGACGTGATGACCGAAATAGCGCGTAACGCAAACATTCCAACGGCGGGGGATATCAGCGGCCTGTTCGAGCGGTTGCACAGTGTCGAGGAAACGATACTGAGCCGGCTTGCCCGCATCGAAGAGCGGTTGGACGCGATCGAGGACAAGGTGGAAATTGGTCAATCGGTAGGCAATCAAGAGGCGCAAGCAGTTTCATGACGTGTGAAATGTATCGCCTTTGACAGGAGTTGTGTGCAATCGAGCCATCCGGCGCTCGAAGGAGAAACTATCATGGCAACCGTCGCCTCGCCCGACGTAGAGCAGCGGATCGAGCTGCCAAATTTCAGTTTAGAGGGAAAGACAGCGCTGGTGACCGGCGGATCCCGGGGTATCGGCAAGGCGGTTGCGCTGACGTTGGCGGCGCGCGGCGCCGACGTTGGTCTGACCTGCTTTACCGGCTGTAAGTTTGCTGAGGACGTTCGCGCGCATATTCGCGACTTCGGTCGCCGGGCCGAGTATTTTGCTCACGACGTAGGCGATGCCGGCGAAATCGTCAAGCTGGCCAACGAAGTGACGGATGTGATGGGCGGCATCGATATTCTCGTAAATAATGCCGGCATTACGCGTGATCGGTCGTTCAAAAAGATGACGCAGGAAATGTGGGATGCGGTGCTTTCGGTGGATCTCACGGGAGTGTTCGCGGTTACGAAACAGTTCATCGACGGCATGTCGGACCGCGGTTGGGGCCGCGTGATCAATATCAGCAGCATCGTGGGCGAGGTGGGCAATTTCGGCCAGGCGAACTACTCGGCTGCTAAGGCGGGCGTGATCGGGCTGACGAAAACGCTCGCACGCGAGTACGCCCGTAAAGGAGTGACGGTGAATGCGGTTGCGCCCGGCTTTATTCGCACGAGAATGCTCCAGGACGTGCCGGAGAAGGCGCTGGAGGCGGTGATCAACATGACGCCTGTCGGTCGGCTCGGCGAGCCGACCGAGGTCGCAGCAGCGGTGGCATTCCTGGCTTCACCCGCGGCCAGCTATATCACCGGTCACGTTTTGGACGTGAACGGCGGAATGGCGATGGGAGGTTGAGAGCAGAGTGTTAGGTAACAGGTGCAGGTGTCAGAAATGGGTTAGAAATCTGATACCTGAAAACTGAGACCAATGCACGAAAGGCGCATGGTCATGACTACTCCAATTCTGGACGCAGTGCTCGACTTTCAAAAGTCCGCTCAATCGGAGACTTTTCGCGCTTGGCGGCGTTGGATGAATGCAGCGAAGGTGCCGGAGATTGCCCGAAAGGTGAAGGTTGCCACGACGCCGCACGACGTGGTGTACGAGGAAGACTCGCTCAAACTGTTGCGCTATAAGAACGAGCACTCAATCGATCTCAAAGAACCGGTGTTGGTTTGCTTTGCGCTTGTGAACCGCCCGTACATACTCGATTTGCAACCGGATCGAAGCGTCGTACGGCAATTGCTGAAACGTGGATTCGACGTTTACCTGATCGACTGGGGTATTCCCACGGCAGCTGACCGCACACTGCGTTTGGAGGATTATGTATGCGGTTTCATGCGTAATGTGGCGAAGTTCATCTGCAGTCATTCAGAATCGTCCAAGGTCAACTTACTTGGCTATTGCATGGGCGGGACGATGTCGGCGATGTACGCCGCGCTCTATCAGGAGCAGATCAAGAATCTGATTTTGATGGCAGCGCCGATCGATTTTAGCGGCGACGAAGGGCTCCTCAACGTTTGGACACGCGACAAATACTTCGACGTTGACGGCATGGTCGATGCATTCGGCAATTGCCCGGGGTCGTTTTTGCAATCGAGCTTCCAAATGATGAAGCCGGTACAAAACTATGTGGAGAAGTACCTGGGCTTCTTCGAAAAGTTGGACGAAGATACGTTCTTGGAAAACTTTTTCGCTATGGAACGTTGGGTGAATGACAATATTCCGGTGGCGGGCGAGACGTTCCGAGAATTCGTGAAGCACCTGTACCAGCAGAATCAGCTCGTGATGGGCGAGTTCAAATTGAACGACATGCCAGTGAAACTACAAAACATCACTTGCCCAATATTGACGCTTACCGCGGACTACGACCACCTGGTTCCGCCCAACTCGACCTTGGCGATCAAGCATTACGTGTCGTCGAAGTTCATTCACCACATGTCCATCCACGCCGGGCACATCGGGCTTGCTGTTAGCTCGAAAGCGCACAAGCAGCTATGGCCGGATGCGGCGATGTGGATTGCGGATCATTCGACGAACGTCGAGCGTCAGCGGAATTAAATATGTATCGACCCTTTAGCCTTAAATCAGGTTCGTCCTCCTGTCCTAGGATTGTGACTTGTCGGCCTGCAACAATAAAAGAAATGATGGGCCCATTGGGGCGGCGGTCGGGCTGGCGCGCATGATCCGGTGGTGCGACTACGCCGCAGGCGACCGATAGACCGCCTCGGATGGCAACGACGCCCGACCAATTACCTCACCCGTTGGGGCGGTGCGCGCTTAACTCGAGACCGGTGCATCGCAGAGCTGTCGTACGTCAGGAGGAAGATGCCGGGGCATCTGTGCAAGCGTGGACTGTGAGTTGCGAGCTGAGCCGGCGAGAGCTCTCTTCTAGCGCGAGCGCCCGAACGGTCATTTCTGTCGCGACCACCATAGCATAAGTG
>DASZZA010000080.1:0-5700 GCA_035545135.1 Lacipirellulaceae bacterium
TGGCGGACTTAATGAAGCGATCGTTGTCAACCGAGTAGGGTACCAAGAATATCTTGTGGCGAGGTACGCCCATCGCTTGGTAAAAGGCTGCATTTGCTGATCCGATCGCCAAGAGCCGGTCGCAACAACGGTACAGGGAGCCCATCAGCGGCCGGCGCAGTGTCGACTTGATGCCGTAACGCGGCAGTCCGAGGTGCGTCTCGCCCCGCATCATGACCGGCAGGCCGGCCGTCTTGGCGGCCATCAGGCCGATGAGGTTAGCGGCGTAATTGTGCCCATGCAGCCAAACAACGTCATACCGGCCCGAGCGCAACTCACCCCAGACTTCGGGCGCGACGAGCGACCAGAACCCGCCAGGCTCGCGCTTGCTCGCTTGGCCAAGGTACCGTGCGCGATATCCGGAAAGCAGATCCACATCCCACTTCACGTCAAGGCCGAACTCAGCATCCCTACCCCCGCGCAGCGAGAGATCGGACAGATAGAGCGCCGTCACGTCGAGGTCTGGCGCTGCATTGAGATACGCATAAAGCGGCGCGAAATACTGAATCGGATGCGAGTTCAGCACGGCTATGCGCGTGTGTCTGCTGCCGCGGCGATGATTTGCCTCGTTCATCGATCGGTTGCCGTCAAGCGAAGTACGGCCGGTCTGATCCGGAGATAACTGTGTATCGAGCACGTTCGCCAAAGACTCCTCAATGAACCCGTTCCGCAACTTTCGATCGCAGAGCGTCCCAAGCCAGCAGGTCCTTGGCAATCCGACTTCCGATCACACGATTCCCACGATTATCGACATGGATCAGATCCCAATAGTACTCACTTCCCTGTTGCGCGAAGATGTCTGACAGATCGTTGAAGCGGCAAGCCGGATCCTGTTCGTTTGGCGGGATACCGTTCGCGAAAGCAGCCAATACGCCGGCTCGCTCTTCGAGCATGCCTCGCGTCAACTGGCGCCCCATGTCCTGATTCAATCCCGCTCCCTCGGCAAGCTCCTTTTGACGAGCATCGAGATTGTGGGAGTAGTGCAATGTCGGCTGAAAAAAGCTGGCAAAGAGAATGCCGTTTGCGCGGGAGAAACGGCACATTGCCACGACATTGCTGGTGTAAGCTTGGACAATCTCTTGTTTCCATCGCGCAGAACGATAGGCGACCTTGTCCCGCAACTCTCGTAACATCACCCGGTCTTGCCGCTCCTTCGGATCGAACAGGAACCGGCTCAGAGCACTGTCTTCGACCAAGTCCGCTAATGTTCTTGTCGATGGGCGCTGTATCGGGGCAAGAGCGGCTTCCCAAACGAAGAAATTGAAAGGGTGACCCGGCCGCGGATCATAGAACCACGGTTCATAGAGGTCGTTTCCGCCGTCATAGGCGATAACCAGGTCCGGCTTTAGCGCCACCAAGCGATGCACCAGCAACGCGAGTTCTTGTGCAGAAACGAAGCTCACAACACCGAAATTGTAAACTCGCGCCTGCTTGAGGCCGCCGGCCTGCAAATCGGTTTCGATTACGCCGGGAATGGTGTTGGACAGCGGAGATCCCAGAAGGACTGTCGACCCGCCAAGCACGAAAACACGGAACTCGTTTGCGGGCTTTGGGATAGCGATGTTCTTCTCGATACGGAAGCCTTCACTGTTGAACGATGCCGCGCGGTCGTCACTGCCCATGCTTGCGGGCATCTTGACGGCTCCATTCTCAGGGCCACTGAACATGAAATAAGGTTGCGGCTGCCGCCAGTCGAGTTGGCCGGGAGCGTCTTGCCCGAAGGTTCCAACGATCCGCAGCACGATCTCGCTGCCGACTACAAGCGCGACAAAGATCGCCAGGAGCCGGTTGTTACCACGTCTCTGAAAGAGCACCGCATAATAGCAAAAGATGGCGGCGATAGCTGCTGCCGCCAGTCGTGCGAACGTGTTTCTCTTGGAAATGATTCCATCCGGAAAAGCCAACGACCACAGCAGGAGCGCCGCGACTCCACCAAAAACGAGAAGATTAACTGGAAAAATTAGACCCTTGCGTCGAATTGATGACACGGGTAGTGCGCGCTGCAGCAAGGTTTTTTGTCCTCTAATCAGCCGAGCGTAGCGTTCGCCGAGGATCTGCAAAAGACCGCGTCGGCTTGCTTTTCCGATGTCGGTGAGTTGCGCTCCTGGCATTGGCGTTCAGCGACAATCCCGCATTCGATTTCCTGCAAGGCGGTCACGAGTCCGTCGACATCACCCACAGGTCTCCGATGATACCTTTCGCGGGGGACCGCACTCTCAGCCAGGGCATGAACATCGGATTCATGACTTCCAACGAAAAGAATTCTTCGTCCCGACTCGATGCAAGCGTAGATCTTCGAGGGGAGGACATAGCCGACAAACGCATCGCGCAAGGTGATCAGGTGAACATCCGCTGCAAGCAAAATCCTCGGAAGATCTTCAAGCGGAACCAGGCTCGATCGATAGACCGGAACGCCTCGCCGTCGAAGTTCATCCTCCACGCGATCCGCTTTCGCTCCGGTCGCGTTGAGCCAAAACCTAAGAGGTTGCTTCGATTGATTGAAGTATTTGGTATACGCCTCGATGAAGGTGCCTTCATCATGAGCAACACCCCAGTTTCCGGAATAAAGAATAATTCCAGACCCGCCGTGTAGCTGGGCCGGCAGCGGGAAGGGCTTGGCATTGGCAAAGTCGACGGGGCAGGGGTCGCGCTTCAGGGAGATTCGTTCGCGGGCAATTCCGCTGTCAACGAGGCGTCGCGCCTGATCGAATCCCAGAATTTCGAACTGGTCGACACGGCGCCTCCAGAACTGAGTGAGACGAAGTAGCAGCCCAAGAGTGATGCCGCTGCGACCACGCTCGGCGATCAGGCACTCGGGGTGAAAGTCTGTGATCCGGTAGATAAGCCTCTTCCTAAGCAGGAGATTAAGTGGAGCGATAAAGTGCAGCATCAGCGGCGGGCTGCCCGTGAACAGCACAGCGTCGGCGCGCCGCATGGCGCTGAATGCCGTGCAAAGCAGGAGCATATTCGAGGCGATTGTCCAGGCCAGTCGCGCGGCCAATCGCTGCTTCCTGTAGGTGGCTCGATGGATGCTGAGGACCTCCAACGAGCCATTCCCCACCGCTTCGATCTGGTGGCGGCGCGACTCCCCACTAGTCAATCCAACAAGCGTGACAGCCCATCCATCACTCGCGCGCTGCCGCGCGAACAGCATTGCGTACTGACCGACCGCACCAAAGTCGGGCGGGAGCCAGTCGCAAATATAGACCAGTCGTCTCGTCATCTCAGAACGTGAAATGAAGCACGATCTTACGGCCTGAAACGGAGCATTCTAGCCGCTCGCAGAGTGAACCGTTCGGCGACTATCGTCGCCGCAGCCTGGCATCGGTCGAATGCGGTCATTGGAAGACTGGGATGTTGCTCGGCGCCTGCAAGACCGCCGGCAGCGCTTGTGCCGCACTGTTGCCGCGCGCGTTACGCATGACTTGCCGGCTGATCCAATCATAGGTCGGGCGAATCCCGTCCACGAGGGTCGTCGAGGGTGTCCAGCCAAGTTTTTCGCGGATGAGCCGATTGTCGGAATTGCGGCCCCGGACGCCGGTAGGACCATCGATGTGTAGCTTGGTAATGGCCTTGCCCGCGGCCGTGGCGACCAAATCAACAAGTCTATCAATCGTCACCATTTCATCGGACCCAATATTGACGGGCCCTGTGAAGCCAGACCGCATCAACCGCACGGTGCCTTCAAGGCATTCGTCGATATAGAGGAAGGACCGCGTCTGCTTCCCATCGCCCCATATCGCAATCTCTCCGCCGCTTTGCGCCAACGCAACTTTTCGGCATATGGCTGCCGGCGCTTTTTCCTTGCCGTCGTTCCAGCTCCCCTCAGGTCCGAATATATTGTGATAACGAGCGATGCGCACCTCCATGCCGTGATTGCGCGCATAAGCAAGGTAGAGCCGTTCGCTGAAAAGCTTCTCCCACCCGTACTCGCTGTCCGGGGCAGCCGGGTACGATGTCGATTCTTCGCAGTTCGGGTTATCAGGGTCGAGTTGATTGTAGTCAGGGTAAATGCACGCCGATGAAGAGTAAAAAATTCGTTTGCTGTTGCGTGAATAGGCGGCGTGAAGGACGTTGAGGTTGATACTGGCGGAATTGTGCATAACGTCAGCATCGTGCTCGCCGGTGAAAATGTAACCCGCGCCGCCCATGTCGGCTGCGAGCTGATAGATTTCGTCGAACCGGCGGTCGATAAGATGCCTCACGAAGTACGGATCGCGAAGGTCGCCGAGCATGAAATCATCGGCCTCCGTCTCGCTAAAGCGCGGAAATTTGAGATCGGCCCCGCGGACCCAGAAGCCTTCGCGCTTAAGCCGGCGGACAAGGTGATGCCCGATAAAGCCACCAGCTCCACAGACTAACGCCTGCTTTCTCGATGTCGGTGTCGACGTCATGTCCTCAAACTCCAACTCTCACTTAAACGGCGCTTTTTCCCAAGCTACCGCACATCGGGTGAAATTGTTTCACCCGGCCGGACTGCTGTGGAGTGACGCGTCGTCGGCACGCTGCGGCATTATGCCGCCGGCGCGAGTGCCGAACGGTGCGTTGCGATGGGAACCACGCTCCCCATCAATTCCAGCAAAACACGTACTCGCCCGTCGTCATCCAAGCGCTCAAGCGAGCCCACCAAATCCGCAAATGGTCCCAAGAGAACGCGGACTTTCTCCCCCACCATCAGGTTAGCATCCAACCGCGTCAGATCATTATTGGATTGTCTGATCATGGTTTCCACGATTCCAACAGGAACGGGCACCGGCCGATCGTTACAACTGACCAAGGAAGAAACCCCGACCGTGCTGCTAACCGACAACCAGCGGTCGCGTCCAAGATCGAGAACGATAAACAGGTAACGGGGAAACGCTGGCGCCTGGACTGTTGTCAGTCGGCGCGCATGGCGGACGGTCTTGCGAATTCGCGGCAAATAGGTCCCGAAGCCTTGGGCGTGCAAATGATGTTCGGCTTTGTGTTCACTTCTCGCCCGCGTGTGAACAAGGAACCATCGCTCATCCCCCCGAGTTACCGGAGGTGTCCGGGCACCGGCCTTCGACATACTTCGCGCCTCAGCTGGCGTAATGGTAGTAGTGTTTGCCAACGGTGTCGTAACGCCCGATGGTGTCGAGGTCGACTTTATTGAGGACAGCTCCGAGCATATTCTCCCGCACGCCACGCGCATTGCTGCTGTTCAGGCCGTGCTTTACGATGCCGATCTTCGTGCTTCCCCACCCTACGACCAGAACGTAGGAGTCTATCAGACGGGAAGTTGACCGCACATCAGCCATGGGGCCAAGCGGAGGGAGATCCGCGATCACATAATCATACTTCATTCGGAGCAACTCAAAAACGCCTTCGGCCTGTTCCGAGGCAAAAATGTCGGTCACGACCGGTGAATGCGGGCGAGGGACCATCGGCAAGAATGCCATGCCGGTACTCGGATCTGTCCAGGTCGCGTCCGCAAAGGAATGGTCTCTCAAAAGAACTTCGAACAGCCCGACGTCGGCGCTCGGAGCGAGTGTCCGCGTCAGCGCGGGGCGATGACGGTCGAAGTCAATCAAGATGACGCGCTTTCCACTCTTTGCGATAAGCTCAGCGATGCACAAGGCGACAGTTGACTTGCCTTCATGAGGCAGACACGAGGTCAACCCAATGACTTTTGCGCGCCCC
>DASZZA010000081.1:0-11889 GCA_035545135.1 Lacipirellulaceae bacterium
TCATCGACGGAATTGCGCATGAAGTTTCCGACCACCACGATGGCAACCGACATGGAGATGGCTAACAGCGAGAAAGTTGTCTTCACCGGGTGTCGTTCAAGTTGTCGCAGAACCATGCGGGCAACGTTGGGTACGAGCCAACCAAGCCCGATACGCTCAAGAATCGTCAGCCGGTAATGGGCGGGCGGTTCCGGTCTCATCGCTTCAGCCGGCGGCAATCGCACGGCCAGGGCAATCGCTCCGAATGCGCCGGCTAGCGAAGCGCCCCCGGCCACCAGCACGGCCTTCGCCACCACGTTTGGTCGCACTCGAAAGACCAGCTGCGGGTATTGATAAACTCGCAGAAACAGTTTGGTAAAATCGTGGGCCAGCCACATGCCGCCAACAGTACCGATCAATCCGCCGATGACTGTAATCAGAAGCACATACTTCATGTAGTGCCACCCGATTTGCAGATTGGAATAACCGAAGGCCTTGAGCGCCGCAATTTGCTCGCGTTGCAGACTGGTGAGTCGCGTCATCACCACATTCAGCAGGAACGCCGCCACGCACAGGAAAATCGTCGGCGCGATAAGTCCGGCTGTCCGCAGTCCCTGGATATCGCTCTCCAACAACAGATTCGATAATTGGTCTTTGCGTGGAAAAGCGCCCAGGCAGCCATAAGGCTCCAACAGACGATCGATTTCGCGGATGACATCGTCGACCGAAGCATCGCGCGTTAGCCCGATCGAAACGTCGTTGAATCCTCCCTTCATGTCGTATGCGGTCGAGAGGGCTTCCTGTTCCATCCACAAAATGCCGAAGTGCTTCGGGTCGGGAAGCATATCTCCGGGTTTGATTTGGAACACGTATTCGGGCGAAAACGCCACACCGACGATCCGCAGTTCCTTGCGTCGCCCGTTGACGATTGCCACGACGGAGCTGCCCAATTCAAGATGGTTGGCCTTCATAAAGGCCTCGCTGGCCAGCACCTCGTCGTCGCGACCCACGTCGAGTTGGCGGCCCCGACGCAAATAAAGCTGATTCAGCCGCGGCTCTCGAGTCACAGGCAATGAGATAAGCTGCCCCACGGCGGGATCCTCGAGCCCGGGCACATCGAGCGTCACTAGCTCTACGACCCGTGTTTCAACTTGGGTGACGCCAGGTATGTCGTACAGCGATTCAATCACCGTGTCCGGCGCACGTTTGACGCGGGCGAATACGTCGGCGAAGCGGTACCGCTCGTAAAACGTCGATCGTGTGAGCTCGAGGGAATAAAGAATCGTCCGCGAATTGACGAATGTCGCCACCCCGGCGGCGATCACGATCGCGATGGCGATCGATTGCCCCTTCATCTGCGACAGGTCGCGGAGCAGTTTGCGATCGAGTGCGCTGATCATGGGAGGATGCAAAATGCGGGATGCAGGGGGCAGGGGAGGTTTTTAGGGTTTCTAACGAAATGGCTTCGGAGAGGGGGACAATCCCATTTTGCTCCGAAGACTCCGCAAAATTGGGACGGTCCCCGGCCACTTTGGCTCTCAATCAATATCCATCTTACCCATTTCGCTATCGACAATCGCGCGGCTAATGTAACCAACCCGACGTGTAAGCGAGGCACTTCTTCATTTACGCGTCTGGTTTGTCGCTCTTTGACCGCACAGCCGTCAGTACCTTTCATTGTTTCCTTCCCGCACCCCGGCATCGCGCATCCTGCATTTTCATTCACCACGTCAATTCACTGGCGGCGCGCTTGTGGGGATTCGCCTGAACGTGCACGATTTTGCCATCTGAAATCGAAATTACGCGGTCTGCCATTTCCGCGATCACGGCATTGTGCGTAATGATGGCGGTGGTTGTGCCTAGTTCGCGATTGATGCGAGAGATCGCTTCCAGCACGAGAATTCCCGTGTGGACGTCGAGCGCCCCGGTGGGCTCGTCGCATAAAAGCACGGTAGGGTTTTTCGCCACTGCCCGCGCGATTGCTACACGCTGCTGCTCGCCGCCAGAGAGCTGGGCAGGGAAGTGATCCTGCCGATCGCGCAGGTTGACCAGCGCCAGCGCATCGGTCGGTTTCATTGGTTTTGCGGCAATGTCTGTGACGAGGGCGACGTTTTCACGCGCCGTCAGACTTGGTATGAGATTGTAGAACTGAAAAACGAAGCCGACGTGCTGGCGTCTGTATCGCGTCAGGGCCGCATCGTCAAACTTCGTGAGTTGCTGGCCCCGATAATACACGGTTCCGGAGGTTGGCACATCGAGTCCCCCAAGGATGTTGAGCAAAGTGCTCTTTCCGCTGCCGGACGGGCCGAGCAACACGACGAACTCTCCGGCAAAGAGGTCCAAATCGACGCCACGTAGCGCGTGCACGTCGACCTCACCCATATGGTAGACCTTGGTAAGCGCGCGGGCCTGGAAAACCGCCTCTGGCTGCCCGTCGGCACGTGGCACAACCGCCGCATCAGGAGAAATGAAGCTCATTCAGCCAAAAGTCGCCACGAATTCTTGATGAAAATGCTACCAACATTATCCGTCGGTGACGCGTAGGAAGAAAGTGCTTTGAATGGCGGTGGATGTTTGTGGCTCGTGCTTCGTCTTCGCCGCAAGGTCGAATCGGTGTCTTCGAAATCGAGTCGCGGCGGCCATGCCGGTTGCCGCTCGCTGCGATAAGGCGTAGAAACAAGCAATTCCCCTCTGTTACCGCCTAAATGCCATTGCCTGAACCGCATTGTGAAACTGCCGCTCGCAATCATATTCGGACTTAGCCTGACGTTCGCAACTGCGTCGACACGGGCCGGCGGCGGGCCTGAGAATGTCCTTCTGCTAGTTAACGCGAATAGCGAATCTTCGAAAACCATCGCTAATTACTACATCCAATGGCGAAGAATTCCGGCGAGCAACGTGGTCTACCTCGACTGGAAGGGAAGCCGAGAATCAACTTCTGCGGAAAGTTTTCGCGAGCGGATTCTACTTCCCGCTCTGTTGGCCATGGATCAGCGACACCTCGCGTCGCAAATCGACTACATCATCTATTCCAGCGATTTCCCTTGGCGCATCGATATGCGGCACATGTTTGCCAGCGTTAAGCCGTTACCCAATCTGAGCTTCATAGCGTCTCTCACCGGCGCAACCTACTTAGCCCCGTTCGTGCTAAGTGAGAATTCCGCTATCGTTTTTCCGGATACGAATTGGTACGTGCCGGGACCGACTGATGCAAACCTGGTGCAATGCGAGCAACTTACCCATGTGCCCTCGCGCGCGCTCCGCGGTCGATACTTATGGGATGAGTCGGGAAAGCGAACGAAGGGCATCGCACCGGGTCGCCAATATCGACTCTCGACGATGCTGGGTGTCACTAGCGGCCGCGGAAATACAGTCGACGAAGTCCTTAATTACTTGCGACGTTCGATCAAAGCCGACGGAAGTCATCCACGCGGCACCATCTACTTCATGTGGAATAAAGATGTCCGCAGCACACCGAGAGATAAGTGCTTTCCGTCAATTGCCGCACAGATCAATGCGGCAGGAGTCCGGGCGGTCGTGCAACAGGGACGACTTCCGCACGATGCTAAAGACGTGGCGGGCCTCATGATTGGAACCTCAAGCTTCGACCTAAGCAAAGAGGGAATTCAGATCGTGCCAGGCGCCATTTGCGACAATCTTACGAGCGATGGGGGAGATTTGAGCGCCCGCGCAGGGCAAACTCCACTGACTGAATTCCTGCGCCACGGCGCCGCGGGCGCAAGTGGAACGGTCGTAGAGCCATACAATATCCAGGCTAAGTTTCCGTTGGCGTCGATTCAGTTGCACTATGTCCGCGGATGCTCACTCGCGGAGGCGGTTTATCAATCTGTCAGCGGCCCGTATCAACTGCTGATCGTCGGCGATCCGTTGTGCCAGCCGTGGGCATCCATTCCCACAATTTTTGTGGCGGGCGTCAAACCTTGGTCAAAAGTCAAAGGTTCACTCACATTAAGGCCGTCTGGCACGAATTCGGTCGGCGTGTTTGAACTCTTTGTTGATGGCCGACTTACCGAGATAGCCACTGCCGGTAAGCCGCTCGCGCTGGATACTACCAAGCTTCTGGACGGCTACCACGAATTGCGCGTTGTGGGATATCGGTCGGACCCGATCGAAACGCAGGGCCGGAGCATCGTGCCGATTATCGTTGCCAATCACCCTGCGACCATCGAGTTAAAGCTTACATCGGCTTCACGCGTCGAACTGGTTGGGAAATTGAAGCTCAGCGTCCGCCAACGGGGGGCTAAAGCCATCGTTATACGGCAGAACAGTCGTGAAGTTGTCCGCGTACAGGGTGAATCAGGCGAAAAGGAGATTTCGGCAGCGACACTAGGTCGCGGTCCGACCGTGCTGCAAGCCTTTAGCGAGGGACCGGCCGGGGCGGCGTCCGCACCCGTGAACGTCGATATCGAATGAGCCACAGTGGCATGAAAGGCAGGCCGATCAGCATACGAGCCCGCACATATGAATTTATTCCCCGCTTACTCATTTTCCGACCGGCTTGCGACGACTCGCTCCAGTTCTCATACTTGTTGTTTTGGGGTATCTGCGGCCGCGAACTTTACCGGGGAACACGCGTGGCAACCGTTATTCAGTTGTCCCGGCCAGAAGCGGTACAAGTTCGAACGATTGTAGTGAATAACGGGCATCGCCGATGGCGGAGAGTGCCCACTTCGTTGACAGCAAGTACGACACAGATACGATAAAACAAGGCCACGACAAACCTTCGGTGTTAGGCCGGTACCGATGAGGTCGGCGGCGATGGTTTCGCCGAGGCTACAGACGGCAGCTATAAATCTCGCGAGGCGATGACACAATCTCGTCGTGTATTGCTTCCGTTGGCGCGCACAGGTTGGTTGTATACGGGTGGCATCGTACCGAGTATCGGTTCGCGAACGTATGCATCTTGCCTGTTGGCGGAATGCCAGAGTACTAAACACAACCTCTTGTCCTAAACGCCTCCCATTGATCGCCGTTGGCGATGGAATCCACGCAGGTATCGACCATGCAAGAGTATCGGATTAACTATTCGCTGTTGATCGGATTGATCATCGGAACGTTTGTGTGCTCCGGGGCGATTTACGCACTTCATCAATATCAGAACTCGCGTCAGTCCGGTTGGTTAATCAGCGAAGCCGAAAAGGCCGTCACAGACAAGGACTATCGCGGAGCCGTTCAGTACTACCAACAGTACCTTTCGATTCACCCTGAAGATAAAGATACATGGATCAAATATGGCAATACGTTTCTCGACCTCGCCGGGCAGGATGATGTGACGCCGGATGAGCTTGGGGCAGCGATACAAGCGCTTGAGCTGATGCTTCGCGATCCCGGCCTGGCCAGACTGCCGGAAACCAAGAAACTTCGCCGCCGGCTAGCTACGTTTTATGGGCGAGATAACATTCGCAACTACAGCAGTGCGCTAGACCATCTTAACTTGCTTCTCGACGCCGATCCCAATGATGTGGAGTTACAGGTGCGTCGCGCGACCTATCTCGCCAAATCCGGCGATTTGACCACGGCAGTCAAAGAATCCTACAAGTTGATCGGCTACAATCCCAAGGCCGACGACTTTGATCTTAAAAAGGCAACCGCGCCTCACGCCGTAGAAGTTTATTTTAATTTGGCCGGAATTCTTCGCGGCCAGGAAAAAAACGATCAACTCGCCGAACGGGTCGTGAATCAGATGATTCATGTCAATCCAACAGACGCTGAGGCGTATGTTGATCGTGGTCGCCTCCGTGCTGCGTGGGGCGATATGAACGGCGCTCGTGCCGATGCCAAGAAGGCCTATGAATTGAAGCCCAACGATTCCGACGTACTCCTCTTCAACGCCGACATAGCGTCCCAGGACAAGGAGATTGACAAGGCACGTCAATTCGTGGCCACTGCCAAGAAGTTGCACCCCAAAGAAGCTCGCATCTATCAACGAGGTGCTGGCCTGGAAATGCAGGACAAAAAATTCGACAAGGCCATGGCGGAACTCGATGAAGGAGTAAAGGCCGTCGGCGGCTCAGCCGCCATGAATCTCATGTTCGTCAAGGCCCGGCTTCAGATCGAATCCGGCGACTTGAAAGGCGCGCGCCAAACCGTCGACGATATGCAACAAGTCCACAAGCTATTGCCGGTGGTGGCTGATTACTTTGACGCCTTGTTCCTGCTTGCCGAAAACAAATGGTATGAAGCGGCCGAATCGCTCAACAAGCTCCGCCCGCGCATCAGCGGCTTTGGCGAAGACATGGAAACTGAGTTGGATTACGATTTGGGCTTGTGCTACGAGCATTTAGGACATTACGAGCAGGCACAACAGAAATTCGAACAGATCGTCGAGAGGAATCCTCAAAACGCCCCGGCCGCTGCAGGTGTTGAACGGATGAAACTGCGCCGCGGTCTGGAAGGCAGTAATTCGGCTGCTGATCCAACGTACACGGCGATGATGGAGGAGCTGAAGAAGCCGAAACCGGAACAGGACGTGTCGAAGATCAACAAGCTGATTGAAGACATGTCGAAAAACCGAAAACTGGATGAAATGGGGGATCTGCTGTTCAAGGCCCAAGTCGCGATCATGCGCGAAGACTACGACGGTGCGGCCCAATACCTGATCCAGGCCGGTAAGCGCTCGCCAAATGATTTGAGAGTTAACCGCCTGAAAATCCAACTCGCGCGCCTCGATCCCAAAATCGGCCCTGCCAAAGCGCTCGAGTACCTTCAGAAGTTAATCGAGCAGCTTGGCGACCAGCCATCGCTCAGACTCGACAAGGCCGACATCCTCGTTTCCCTCAACAAGGACAAAGAGGACAAACAACAATTGAAACAGCAGTTGGCCGAACTAGTCACCGGAATCGACAAATGGACCGATCAACAAAAAGTTGAATTGTGGAGGGGCATGGCGCGCTGCTACATCAACCTCAATATGATGGACGAAGCTCGCCAATTTTTAAATCTTGCCGCCGATAAGGAGCCCAACGATTTGCCTCTGCGGCTGGCCCTCTTCTCGATGGCTTTGGACGCAAACGATGCAGAAGGCATGAAGACTGCCCAGGAGAAGATCCTCCAAATTGTGGGGGACAAGGGCGACTGCGACTACCTGTACACCGAAGCGCGCCGCCGGCTATGGCAATTGCGCCGTGGCCAACTGAGCAGAGATTCACTGGGCGACATTCGCTCTCTGGTGACACGGGCACTCGATCAGCGACCCGAAAGCAGTGAACTTTACGCGCTATTGGCCGAAATCGAACTCGTGTCCAATAACCCGGCATCGGCCTTAAAAAATTATGACGAAGCCGAAAAGCTCGGCCGGCCGGCGCCTACAGCCGTAGCCATGCATATTCGCCTTTTGGCAGACAATGGACGTTTCGACGACGCCGGCAAACTGCTCGATCGCATTCCCGAAGTAGTTCGCCAAAGTTTACTGGGGCCACTTTACGCCGAAGTTCTATTCCGCACGAATCAGGTCGATGAGGCAATTAAGCAAGCTCGAGCCGCTACCGAAGCCGATCCCACAAGCGCAGCGAATCAGTATTGGTACAGCCAATTGCTGGCACGCTCGGCACAAGCCAAAGACATCGCCAAGGAGCGGCACAACCAGATTATGGATCAGGCTATTCAGGCGATGCGAAAGGCTACTCAATTGCAGCCCGAGTTCCCAGATGCCTGGTTCGCGCTCATCAACTACAACCTGATGCAGGATAAGGAGCCCGAAGCAAATGCTGCATTGCGCGATGCGCAGCTCGTTTTGAGCGGAGACAATCTGGCAATTTTCCTCGCGCGCAGCTACGAGATACTTCATCGCTGGTTCGATGCAGAAACGATGTATCGCGAATTCTACGAAACTAATCCCAGTGATCTGCAGCGCGCTCAACAACTGGCTGCCTTTTACATGGGCCCGATGTACCCACGGCCCGATCGACAGGCAAAGGCCACGCCGCTGATCAATCAAATCCTGAAGGCCGGCGCAGATGGCAAACTTCCGGCCAACGATCGTAACCTGCTTTGGGCTCGGCGAACGGCCGCGACCATACTTGCCGGTACGGGCGATTATCAGAACCTGCGTAAGGCTGAAAATCTACTCACCTCGAACTCGCAGGACGGAAGCCTTTTGATAGAAGACAAACTGGCCTTGGCGCAAATTCTCGCCCCGCGGCCAGAACCTTTATCTCGAAGTAAGGCCATCGCCTTGCTGGAAGATGTCAGTCAGGTGCAACAGCTCAACGAGGCGGCGTCCATTGTGCTTGGAGAACTGTATTACGAGACCGGCCACGAATGGGTGAGCCAAATGGAAAAGACGGTATCTCGATTCCCCAATTCCATTCGGGCCCGTGAGTCCTACGCGCGCAAGCTTCTAGCGCGCGGCGACCAGGGTTCGATTGACCGGGCGAAAACGCTCGTTAGCGAAATGCAAAAACTTTCACCCAACTATCCTGCGAGTTTCGAATTGGCTGTTCGGGTTGCCGGTAAGCTCGGAAAACAAAAGCAGGTCCGCGATGCCCTGCTTCAACGGCTCCCGGACTTCAGCAAAATCAAAAAATTGGATGCGTCGCAAGAGCAAACTCTTGCCACGTTTGCCGGATTGCTGGTGGATTTGAACGACCTCGACTCGGCGGAGAAGATTTACAGCGAGCTTGCGTCCCGCGACCCAGCGCTCGTTTATAACCAGGCAATGTTCCTCGGCATGCACCGGTCGCCCGAACAATGCTTTGCGAAGCTCAACGAGATATATAGTGCGGACAAAGTCTCGAAGATTTTGGACGTTGCCCTATCGGTAGCGCGCGAGCGCCGCGATAAAATCGGCGACAAGTTCGACGCTGATATTCAGCGGTGGATCGACGCTGGACTTCGTGAAAATCCGGATTCGATGACGATGCTGATGAAACAGGCCGACCTGTTTGATTTACAAAAGCGCTACGACGATGCGGAAACCTTGTATAGCAAACTGCTTAAACGGCCCGACCTGAAGGGCCCCGTTCGTGCGGTGGTGCTTAATAACCTCGCGTACATCTTAGCGCTCGCGGGCAAGTCAACCGCGACAGACGATCCCATGAAACTGATCGTCGAGGCGGCAGGAATCTTAGGCCCCAATTCGGATATTCTCGACACGCGGGCAGTTGTTTCGATGTCGCGACAACAATACAAAGCTGCAATCAGTGATCTTGAGCTGTCGGTAACTGATAACCCCACTGCCTCGAAGTATTTTCATTTGGCTGAAGCCCATTTGGGGGCCGGCGAGAAACGTGAAGCCGTCGAAGCCTGGGAAAAGGCCGAAGGACTTGGACTCAATCGCGACTCGCTGAACCGCATGGAACATGACCGATACGAGCAAGTCAAGGCCGAGATCAATAAGATCCGGGGGCCCGCCGTGACCAAGTCTGACGGCCTCCGCAAAGCGGGCTGATATTCGCAACAAATTCCCTCATTGCAATTCTATGAGCCGTCACGAGCTTGCTGTCGTTTTGATTGTCGCATTGATGTCGACTTGGCCGCTATCAATGCGCGGACAAAATATCGAGCATGCGGAGACAATCTACAGTGCCGGCGTGCAAGCCTACTTTGACGGCAACTTGAGCGGCGCCGACGCGTACCTATCTCGCTACTTAGCCCTCGACCCAAACGACCCCCGCGCATACTATTTCCGGGCGATTTGCCGATTTAACCAAGGTCGCGGCGACGAAGCTCGAACCGATATGCAGGTCGGAGCGGACATAGAAGCACACTCGCCGAATCGCTTCGACATCGGCAAAGCCCTCGAGCGCGTTCAGGGCTCGGCGCGCCTATTGTTGGAGCGATATCGAACTAGCGCCCGTTTGAAGTCGGCCCTGAGCCCGCCACCCAAGCCGGTGAGCGCGCCGGACTCGGCAGTGCTTCGCGAGCGACGAATCGTGCCATTGGACGAGTTTTCGCGTTCCAGCCAGCCGCGCTCTTTTCCGGCGCCGGAGCCGCCAGCCCCAACGGAAAGTTCGCCGGCCCGCCCCGGGTATGAACCGTCGTCAGCCCTTTCAAACCCGGCGGCCGCGGCGTCCAATCCGTTTGGAGACGATGCGGCTGTGAAAACGTCTCCAAGTGCTAGCAAGAAGGCCCCGCTGCCGCCGCCTCCGAAAGCGCCCGCCGCGAAAACGCCCTTGCCACCACCACCCAAATCAACTCCGCCTGCGGAGAATGTACCAGCCGACGATTCGAATCCATTCAATTAGGCGCGACGAAGTGAGTTCGGCTTTCCGACATTCGCGTCCAGTCAAAGAAATTCGGCCTTGTGCCTTCGACTAGTCCAAACTCTCAGGCCATCATTCGCACGATATGAAATCACCGCTCCTACGGCGAATCGTTCTCGCCATCTGCGTAACCCTGCCGGCGATTTGCGCTGGCTGCAACCGGCACGCCGCCGATGCAACTCACACCCCAACCGCGAAGCCTACACCCGAAGAACGCTTCAAACGAGTGGTAGAATCCTTTCGCCGCAGGGTCGAAGAGCCGCAGATCGGCTTCGTTGTCAGCGCTGGAGACACTCGCAGCACAATGTTCGGCACCAATAAGGTGACCTATAAGCTGACTCCGCCCACCGCGGGAGACGACCATTACAAGGCTGTTATCACAGTCGTTCGCGAGTCGCACTACTCCCTGCGGCAAACGAAGAGTTCAGCCGATTCGGTGGACCATGACCAAAACAGCCGGAATCAAGGCACGAGCCTTCTGGACGATCCAAGTGAGAAAAAAGGGATCGATATTCTGGGTTCGGATCTGGCCGGCAGCAAAGCGCACAGCGACAACAGCCAAAGCACACCGACCTCGCCGGATTCGTCTGAAGAAGTCGTCAGACGCCAGCCAGATAGAGAGGAGCGGAATTTCCAGCTCGTTTACAACGACGACCGCTGGGTGCTTTTGACGAAGACTGATCCGAAAACCGAGAAATCGATCCAGTTTGCCTTCGACGAGGCACTCGCCAGTCAATAGCGAAGCCTTTGATGGGCATCGCCGCAATAGGGTCTTATCGCAGTTACGAGCATTGCATCGGAAAAGCGGTCAAGCGTCTCCATTGCGCGACAGTCTTTCGAGATTGCCTTGGCGAAACGCCTCGGCCATCGCCCGCGGCACCTCTGCTTCGGCCAGAAACACCTGCGAGCGGTTGAGCGCCACCGCCGCCTTCATCTCTTGTTCCCGGGCAATAGCGTTGGCCCGGCGCTGTTCAGCCAATGCCTGTGCCTTGCGGGTGTCAGCCTCAGCCTGATCGGCCTGCAAGCGAGCGCCGATGTTTTCGCCGATGTCGATATCCGCAATATCGATCGACACAATTTCAAACGCCGTGTGCGCGTCCAAGCCGCGTTCCAGCACCGCTTTCGAGATGCGATCCGGATTCTCCATCACTTCCAAGTGATCCTCGGCCGAGCCGATCGACGTGATGATTCCCTCTCCCACGCGGGCAATGATTGTCTCCTCGGTCGCCCCGCCGATCAGTTGCGACAGGTTCGTGCGGACCGTTACCCGCGCGCGAACCAACAACTCGACGCCGTTCTTGGCCACCGCGCTGAGCGTCGTGCGGCCGGATTTTTCCGGGTCCGGGCAATCGATCACTTTCGGATAGACGCTGGTGCGCACCGCGTCGAGCACGTCGCGCCCGGCCAAATCGATGGCCGCGGCGCGGTCAAAATCAAGGTCGATATCGGCCCGGTGCGCAGCGATAAGGGCGTGAATCACCCTTGGTACGTTGCCGCCTGCCAGATAGTGCGCCTCCAGCCGACGAGTGGTAATACCCGTATGCGGATCGGTCCCGACGCCGGCCTGCATCGCCATGATCTTGGCTTCCACAATGGTTCGCGCATGCACTTGCCGCAAGCTCATCCCCACCAGATTGAACAGGCTCACGTGCGCGTTCGACATCACCGCCTGCACCCACAGCTTGCC